>JAFYOG010000228.1 GCA_017560285.1 Clostridia bacterium | reverse complement strand
TATCTGTAAATTTATATCCCCTTTTTCGGCAACGGTAACCATACAAAATTTATTAAAAGCCCCGTCCAAAAGCCCAATGTGGGTATAGGTAGGGGATGGGTCCCCAAGTGTAACGGCAACCACGCCCAAGCCATCCTTTTCCGCGGCGGAAACAAGGCATTTTCCGTCTTTTTGTGTATATCCGGTCTTAACGCCAATGCAGTTCTTATAACCGCTTAACAGCTTGTTGTGGTTGCACAAAAGCCTGCCGTTTTCTGTGTTGTTGTACCGCACCTTATGGTATTTTGTGGCAACTATCTTTGCAAAAACGGGGTATTTCATTGCCTCGGCGGTAATAACCGCCAGCTCCCGTGCGGTGGTATAATGGTTTTCGTCGCTAAGCCCGTGGGGGTTAGCAAATCGGGTGTTTTTTAACCCAAGCTCGCGCGCCCTTTCGTTCATAAGCTTAACAAAATTTTCTTCTGTTCCGCCAATGCAAATCGCCACCGCTACGGCGGCATCGTTGCCGCTTTCAAGCAAAAGGCAATACAAAAGCTCCTCTAAAGTAAGCTTTTCGCCCTCTTGTAAATATACCGAGCTGCCCTCTATCCCCACAGCTTCCTTACAAACGGTAAATTCCTTGGCAAGATTGCAGTTTTCTATGGCAACCAATGCCGTCATAATCTTCGTGGTGCTGGCCATACCCCGCCTTTCGTCGGGGTTTTTGGCAAACAAAAGCTTACCGCTTTCCATATCTGCCACCACGGCACATTTGGCACCGTTTTGGGGCATTTCCAACAAAAAATCCTTGCTTTCCAAAGAAATATAATCAAAAACAAGGCTTCCGTCGGCGCAATTTTCCCGCCATACGGGCAAAAAGCTAAAGCCAAGGGCAAAAATCAATAAAAGGGCAAAATATTTCTTCAAAATAAACACCTCAAAGAAATATATGCAATATATCATCTTATTTTATAACACAAATATCCGCTTGTCAACAAAAAGTTAACACCCCAACTCCTTGACAAATAATGTAAATAGTTATATACTTTCCGTAACCTAATATATTTTACGGAGGTTTATTATGAGCGTTTTAGTTACCGGCGGTACCGGCTATATCGGTTCCCATACTTGCGTTGATTTTATAGAAAAGGGCCAAGAGGTTATTATAATGGATAACCTTTGCAACTCTAAAATAGAGGTTTTGGATTATATCGAAAAGATTACCGGTATCCGTCCCAAATTCTACCACGTGGACCTTTTGGACAGAGAGGGTATGAAGAAGATTTTCGATGAAAACGATATCGATACCGTTATCCACTTTGCGGGCTTAAAGGCGGTGGGAGAATCTGTTGCAAAGCCTATCGAATATTACAAAAACAACATCGGCGGCACCTTAAACCTTATCGAGGAAATGCGCGACCACAACTGCTTTAAGCTTGTTTTCTCTTCCAGCGCAACCGTTTACGGCAAGCCCGAAACCGTGCCGATAAAAGAAGATTTCCCCCTTTCCACCACCAACCCCTACGGCACCACAAAGCTTTATATCGAGCAGATATTAAAGGACCTTTGCGTAGCAGACAACCGTTTTTCGGTAGTTCTTCTTCGTTACTTTAACCCCATCGGCGCCCACGAAAGCGGTCTTATAGGCGACGACCCCAACGGCATTCCCAACAACCTTATGCCCTACGTAACCCGCGTTGCAAAGGGTGTTCTTCCTCACCTTAACGTTTTCGGTAACGATTACGATACCCCCGACGGCACAGGTGTGCGCGATTATATCCACGTTCTCGACCTTGCCGCAGGCCATTATGCCGCATTAAAGGCGCTTGCAGCCCCCGGCGTTTCTATCTATAACCTTGGCACCGGCAACGGTATCAGCGTTTTGGATATCGTAAACACCTTCGAGCGTGTAAACAACATAAAAATCCCCTACCAAATCGCACCCCGCCGCCCCGGCGATATTGCCGAATGCTACGCAGATGCATCCAAGGCAGAATTCGAGCTTGGCTGGAAGGCAACCCGCACTCTTGACGATATGTGTGCTTCCGCTTGGAACTTCGAATCTAAGCACAGATAACAGTTTTTTTGGAAGTGAAATAATTTGTTCCGCAGATTTATGTACGGTCGGTACGGAAACGACCAGCTTAATAATTTCGTTATAATTTTATCCCTTGCGTTCTGCATAACAAGTATGTTTTTCACAGGCTACGTAAGGCTTATATTCACAACCTTGCAGTTTATTGCGGTTATCTATTGGTTTGCAAGGGCGTTTTCCCGCAATCACCAACAACGCCGCCGCGAAAATTACGGTTTTTTAAAGCTTTGGAATAAGGTTAAAGGCTTTTTCAAGTCTATCCCCGCGTTTTTTAAGCGCCTTGCCGACCGCAAGCACAAATATTTTAAATGCCCCAACTGCAAATCCCGCCTAAGGGTCCCCCGCAAACGGGGTAAGATTACCGTAACCTGCCCAAGATGCTACGTAAGGTTCGATAAAAAAAGTTAAAAAGGTGTATTATGCAAAAAAGGTTTATTGCCTGCGTTATTGCATTGCTTATTCTTTGCACTGCTCTTTCCGCCTGCGGAAACAGCGGCAATGAACAAGCACCCGATGCAAGTATGCAGGAACCCTCAGACCAAGACCAATCCACAGGTACGGAATCTTCGGATATAAGCGAAGAAAGCTCTGATATCAGCGAGGAAATATCCCAAGAAGCATCGGAGGATGCTTCTGTCCCCGAACAATCTCAGCCCGATATTTCTATGCCCGAATCTACAAACGACGAAGCCCCCGGCTTTAACGGCAGCTTTGCTTCTGCCTTGGCTCTTAATACCGTAGAACGGCAGGGCAAATCCTTCCGCATTGCCTATACCAAAGAAAACCCCACCGCCGCAAAGGTTTGCGTTACAAACCCCGCGGTTGCAATTACCGCAGTTTTCGACGGCAGCACCACAAGGTTTTTCGATGCATTAACCGGCGAATATTACACAATCCTCGTTGGCGATTATACCCTTGCGGCAGATAAAGGCTTTGCTTCCGCAAAGGGAAAAAAGGGCATTAGCTTTAACCGCGTTCAGGGCGGCGTTCCCATTTGGGAGGATACCGAATACGATTTTTCCCAAAATCAACCCATAATCTATTGGTCGCAAACCTACAAAACCGCCTATACCGTTATGGCAGATAAAGAGGGCAGGGTAGATTTCTATTGCTTTACCGAAGCATCCTTCGTTCCCTGCATAAGCAACGGCAAATACGGCATTGTAAACAACGGCGTTGTAACAACCCCCTTCGAATACGATTATATCCAATCCTACCAAGGCTGTGCCGAATACGAAAACAACAGCAATCTTGGTGTTTTTCTGGCAATAAAGGGCGGTAAAACCTATTATATAACCGCCGACGGCACAAACCTTACCCCCGAAGGCTTCACCTGCGGATCCGTACCCTACGGCAACCGCGCTTGGGTGTTCGAAAACGACCACGGATTCGTGCTGGAATTTAATTAAAATACAAAATGTAAAAGAACCTGTTTTTACGGGTTCTTTTTGTTTTTTAACGGTTTTGCGCAAAGACGCAAAAAACTGTTGCAAAAAAACGGGGGAAGGGTTATAATATACGCAGATATATTTTAAGTAGGTATTTATTTATGAAAAAGCTTTTGCTTCTTGTTCTCGCATTACTTTGTATAATTCCTGTGGCAGGCTGCCAAGCCAAGCCCAAAAGCCGCACTGCGGAATTTTATCACGGCATCAATTACGATAGCTATTATTACAAGGCTACCGTTACCAAAAACAACAGCACCTATACCTATACTCAGGCAATAAAGGACGGTGCCGAAACCACTATCGAAGACCATCAGTACGACGAATACGATAAATACGTTATCACCCAAGGCGACCTTATGCACATTTTGGATAACGATAATAAACGTTACAATACGTTGCAATCCAACAACATAACCCACTTTATGTTTTCGGATAACGATTATACCGATTTTAATTATCCCGAAAGCGATACGTTGGTTTACGTATCGGATAAGCCCTATAACTGCGAAAGCTTTAACACCGTGGACAGCAAGGGCAACGTGGTTGGCAGTATAAAATATTATTTCGAGCTGGAGGGCGACCTTGCCGCTATCGAATGGTACACCGGCGAAAATATCACCGCATTGCTTGTTATGATAGAACATTCCGAAACTATCCCCGCCACCGTTTATACCGCAATCCCCGAGGGCTACAAAGCAGGTACCTTCAGTACCGAGCAGGAATTTGACCCTTGGGAAGATTTGGAATAAAACAAATAAAAAGGAGTTTATGTTATGAAACGCAGCCTTATCCTTTTGCTTGCCGCATTAATGTGCATTTCGGTCTTTGCAGGTTGCAGCAAAACCGAGCCC
>JAFYOG010000227.1 GCA_017560285.1 Clostridia bacterium | reverse complement strand
GAAAAAGAAATAGAAATAGAAATAGAAGCAGAAGCAGATATATGCCAAAAAGTCTGCGACGCTTTTAACGCCACCACCAAGGGGGAGGGAGTAAAATATATTTCTACGGTGCAACGTCAGGCAATAAAAAAGCTGTTAGAGGTTTTTGACCTTGACCAAATAAAGGAATGCTTTACCCTTGCCGCCGAAAGTGATTTTTTAAACGGCAACAACGAAAGTAATTGGGTTGCTACCTTCGATTGGCTGTTAAACCCCAACAATATGGCAAAGGTTTTAAACGGCAATTATAAAGCTTTGTTTGGGCGAAGCAGTTCTGATAGCACAGAGCATTCTTTTGATGGCGACGAATTTATAACCGCCGCCCTTGCCCGCGGGTTTACGGATTTTTAGAGCCCCTATTGCAATTTCAATGCCGTTGTGCTATATTAAGGGTGTAATTTAACCGTTTTAAAGGAGCAAATTATGAAAAGATTATCTTCTTTTTTGCTGGCAATATCCTTTATTCTGCTTATTATCCCCTTTACTGCCCTGCTTGCGGCGGCAGATAACCCATCGGGCAGCTGTGGCGACAACGCCACCTGGACCTTTGGCAGCGGCACTCTTGTTATAAGCGGCAGCGGCGAAATGGACGATTTTGTTTTGTTGCCTTGGGCGTTTTACAAGGACGAAATTAAATACGTTTTGGTGCAAGACGGCATTACCCGTATTTGCGATAACGCCTTTAAAAACTGCACCGCTTTAGAGCTTGCATCTATACCCGATACCGTTGAATTTATCGGCGAATCTGCCTTCGAGAACTGCACAAAGCTTGCAGAAATTATTCTGCCCAAAAGCCTAAAAACCATTGATATAAACGCCTTTAAGGGTTGCACCGCTTTTACCGAGATTACCATACCCAAAAAGGTTACAGAAATAGAGCTTGGCGCCTTTGACGATTGCAAAAAAATTAGCAAAATAAACTACGAGCCTGTAAATATCGATTCGGTTTCTACCTGCTTTGCAAACCTGGGAAGCCAAACAAGCGGCGTTACCGTTAGCTTTGGCGAAGATGTTACCGTTGTGCCCTCTAATATTTTTAAGGATTGCACCAACGTTACGGCGGTAAGCTTTGGCAGTAATATAGAAATTATCGGCAAAGAAGCTTTTATGGGCTGCACAGGCTTGCAAAACGTTACACTGCCCAACAGCCTGCGGGAAATAGACATGTATGCCTTTAAGTGCTGTTACGCTTTTACCGAAATTACCATACCCAAAAAGGTTACAACAATAGGGCTTGGCGCCTTTAACGATTGCAAAAGCATTAGCAAAATAACCTACGAACCCGTAAATATCGATTCGGTTTCTACCTGCTTTGCAAACGTGGGAAGCCAAACAAGCGGTGTTACCGTTAGCTTTGGCGAAGATGTTACCGTTGTTCCCTCTAATCTTTTTAAGGATTGCACCAACGTTACAACCGTAAATTTTGGCAGTAATATAGAAATTATCGGCAAAGAAGCTTTTATGGGCTGCACAGGCTTGCAAAACGTTACACTGCCCAACAGCCTGCGGGAAATAAACATAAACGCCTTTAAGGGCTGTACAGCTTTTACCGAGATTACCGTACCCAAAAAGGTTACAAAAATAGAGCTTGGCGCCTTTAACGATTGCAAGAAGGTTACAAAATTTAATTACAACGCCCAAAATATTTCTTCGGTAAGCACCTGCCTTAGCAAGCTTGGATATTCCACCGACGGCGTAGAGGTTGTTTTTGGCGATAACGTAAGCGTTATTCCATCGTATTTGTTTGATGAATGCACCGACGTTGTAAAGGTTACCCTTGGCAGCGGTCTAAAGACTGTTGGCGACAAAGCCTTTTACTCTTGCAGTCTGCTTGAGGAGGCGGTATACAACGGGTCCCCCTCGGAATGGGCACAGGTTACCGTAAAAAGCGGTAACGACCCCTTGGTTAACGTAGTTACCTTTTCAAAAGAGGACGAGCTACCCCCCGAACCCGAATATACCGTTGGCGATATTAACGGCAACGGCAAGATAGATGCCCGCGATTATTTGTTGTTAAAGCGTGCGTATTTCGGCACTTATACCTTAACCTGCGCCCCCGAAGCTGCCGACATTAACGGCAACGGGAAAATTGATGCAAGAGATTATTTGTTGTTAAAGCGTGCATACTTCGGAACATATACAATAGCATAAAAATTATAACGTAGGGGCGGTGCTTGTCCCCGCCCGCACCTTGCCTTACACTTAACCTTGCGGGCGCACACAAGGGGCGCCCCTACAACAATTCAATAAAAAAACAAGAAGGTTTTGCGAAATGCAAAACCTTCTTTCCTTTTCTTTTCACTTTTCTCTCTTCACTCTTCACTTATATAAATTTGCTCTTCACTTATAT
>JAFYOG010000226.1 GCA_017560285.1 Clostridia bacterium | reverse complement strand
GGTAGACCTGCTCGGCAAGCATAACACGGGCAAGCATATGGGGGAAGGTCATTTTAGACATCGATAACCGCATATCGCATTCCTTTTTTAGGCTTTCGTCAAGCCCAAAGGAAGACCCGATAATAAAGCACACGGGGCGGCTTTCGGTGGCAAAAACCGATGCCAGCTCTGTGCTGGAAAGCTGTTTGCCCTCTATGCACATGGCAATTTTTAAGGCTTGCTTGGGTATAGCTGCCCTTATGGCGGCGGCTTCCTTTTCTAAAGCCTTGTTTATAAGCTTTTCCGAATCCTCCCCAAAGCAGGATTCCTCTTTTATACACAGGGTTTTATAATCGCAAAACGCCTTTAACCGCTTTATATATTCCCCTTCGGCTTCTTTAAAAAACTTTTCCTTAAAATCGCCAACGTGGATAATGGTAACAGAGTTCATAGTTCACCTATATAATGAAAAAATCAGTAAAAATCCGCGACATGCGCGTGGATTTTTATACCTTAGAGCTTCGCAAGTGTCGAGCAAAGCGAGGCGCGCGGCGCGAGCGAACGAAGCTCCAACCCATTGAAACTGTGTTTCAATGGAACGCGTCAGCGTTTAAAGTCCCCGACGTGGATAATGGTAACAGAGTTCATAGTTCACCAATTATTTTCTATTCCTTTTTAAATTTTTTCTTTTGCGTATAGAAAAACCAAAATCGCCTAATTTCTTGCCCAAACCAAAATAATCGCCGTGGGCATAGGTAACTAAATTTGCCTTTTCCAGCATAAGCCTGCCTTTATCGTCAACCAAGCTTTCGTCAACGGTAACACCCAATATATCTGCAAGGAACATATGGTGGGACCCTAAATCCAAAACCTGTGCCACCTTGCATTCTAAATTTATGGGGCATTCTTCTATGGCAACGCAATCAATATTTACGCAATCCGCCTTTGTAAGCCTGCAATGGGCAAATTTATCTATATCCTTGCCGCTTTTAACACCGCAAAAGTCCAATGCGGTTGCCATTTCGGCGGTGGGCAGGTTAACGCAAAAAACGCCGCTTTCTTTTATAATATTAAAGGAATATCGCTCGGGCCGAACCGAAATATAAAGCTTGGGCGGGTGGGATGCGGCAATGCCGACCCAGCCTATTGTTATAATATTAGCAGTGTCGCCCCTCCCGCAGGATACCATAACCGACGGCACCGGCGCCAAAAGAGTGCTCCCTTTCCAAGTTTGCTTCATAGTTAATCCTCTATAATATGATTTACAATCTCGTAAGCCATTCGCAGCCCTGCGGTGGCGGGCACGAATATTGCGCTGGAAGGTGTGGCGCGGCGGGTTTCCTCGCTTCTGCCCTCGCAGCATTTACCGCCCTTTTCTTCCGATAGCACAACCTTTAGCTGTTCTATCCCGCGGGCGCGCAGCTCTTTACGCATAACCCGCGCCAAGCCGTCGCCGCTGGTGGCAAAAATATCCTTTACGGTAACGTGTTGGGGGTTAAGCTTGTTCCCCGTGCCCATAGAAGAAATTATGGGAACACCTGCATTTTTTGCGTTCTGAACAAGCAACAGCTTGTTGGTAACGGTATCTATGCAATCGGCAATATAGCCGTAATTACCAAGGGCAAAATCCGCCGCTGTTTCGGCGGTATAATAACGGTTAACAAAGCTTACGTTGCAATCTTGGTTAATATCTAAAATACGTCTTGCGCAAATCTCTGCCTTGCTGTTGCCAAGGGTAGACCCAAGGGCAATAAGCTGACGGTTACGGTTGGTTTCGCCAACGGTATCGCCGTCTACAAGGGCAATATTGCCAACGCCGCTGCGGGCTAACGCCTCGGCGCACCAAGAGCCCACACCGCCTATGCCAAAAACAATAACCGATGCGTTATTAAGTTTTTTTGCACCCTCTTCGCCAAACAATGGCAGGGAACGTTCAAGTAAGCTCATATCTTTATACCTTATTTTGGGCGCAGGGCGGCAAAACAGCATCCACCACTGCAGAATAATATTTTTCGTAGGTAACAAAGCCAAGGGGACTGCCCGCAGGCTTTTTTAGGTTGCGAACGCGGGTATAATCTACCTCTACGTTGGCACTGCCCCGCTTTTCGCTGTAATATGCGGCAAGCATTAACGCCTCGTTATAATCCCTATCGGTGGGTTCCTCGTTGCCGTTGGGGGTTAATATAACGTGTGAACCGTGGAACCCTTTTATATGGAACCAAAGCTCGTTTCTATCTGCGTTGCCGGTTAACTGGTCGTTTTGCTTGTTGTTTCTGCCAACCCTAACCAAAAGACCGTCGGTAGTGGTAAAAGCCAAGGGCTTTGCCGCAGGGGTCTTTTTCTTTTTTGCGTTGGATTTGCCGTTAATATACCCACCCTCGGCAAGCTCGGTTTTTATCTCGGCAAGCTCTTGGGGGCTGGCGGCGCGGTCTATAAACAGCAAAACGCTTTCTAAATAATCGCATTCTGCCTTTGTTTTTTCTATCTGTTGGGCAAGCACAACCGATGCCCGCTTCATTTTTGCATACTTTTTATAATATTTTTGGGCATTTTTCGCGGGGGAAAGGGCAATATCCAAGCTTACGGTAACCTCAATTCCGTTTTCGTAATCCATACCCGTAACACTGCTGTCGCCCTGCTTTATGCGGTAAATATTTGCGGTAACGACGTCGCCCTTAATACGCATATCTTCCATTGCGGCGCAATCCAAAAGCTCCTCGTTAAGCAAGGCAAGCTTCTTTTTCCCGCGGGAAAGATGTGTGTTTACGGTTCTTAAAATTTCTTTGGAATAGCCGCTTATATTAACGGCTTCCTCTTTTTTGCCGAAATAATCGGTAAGCAGGTGGGAAAAGCTTTCGTATTCTTTAATATCCTGCCTATATTGTGTAAGTGGAATAAAGGAATATTCCACCCCGTCGTCGCCGTTAAAGACCGCGTTGGGCACAAATTCGCCCTTAATTAAAGCCTGCTTAAGCCAATTAAATTGCGAAAGAAGCTTGCTTGCGTTACCGCCGTCAATGGGGGTATCGCTGTCGCCAAAGGCTCTAAACGCCAATTCTCTTGCCACCACGGGGGAAAATCCAAGAAAAGTGCGTAACAAAAAATCGCTTGCCGTTATCCCCGCTTTTTCCTTTGCAAGGGCAATAAAATCGGTGTCCGAAACGTCAAAAACCGATATTTTATCCTGCTTCGGCGGAAATTCGTAGGGCATACCTGCCATAACGGCGCGCACCCCCGAGGTTATATCCGAAACCGAGCTTGCCGAAAGGATTTTATCCTTATCGTCGGTAAGTATCACGTTGGAATACTTGCCCATCATTTCGGCATAAATATGCTTGCGTTTTATATAGCCCATTTCGTCGGCGGCATCAAAAACAAACCTTATAATACGTTCGTTTTCAACCCATTCCGCCCCAATAAATTTGCCGTTTTGCAAATGCTTTCTGTAAAGCATACAGGTTGGCGTAGGGGTATCGGGCCTTGCCACCGCATCGGCGGTTATAGCCAAAATAGGGCGGGATGCCGATGCAGATATAACAAAATTGCCCCGCTGACCGTTGCCGTAAAGCTGAAGATAAAAGCAGGTTTGGGAACTTTGGTGAATTTTTTCCACCCTTGCGCCTGCCCAATTATTAAGTTCTTTTGCCACAGCGGCGCAAAAAAGTCCGTCAAATGCCATTTTAATCCTCTATTTCCGGTGAATAGGAATATCCAAACTCCTGCGAAGGTCTAAACATAAAAATTTCGGTCTTTGCACCCGAACGCTCTACAATATCTGCCAAAACGGGCAAAATAATACGCTCGGTTGCATAATGGGTAGCACAAATAAGGTTAAGCCCAAGCTCTTTGCATTCTATAAGATGGCTGTGCATAACCTCGCCGGTAACAAACGTATCGGCGCCTGCGGCGATAACCGCCTTAATTTCGTCCTTACCGCAGCCGCTAACCAAGGCAACCCTGCGGGCATACATAGACGAAGCCACAACGGTAAGGTTGGCTTTAGAAATATTAAGGCTGTTTGCCACGTCCTCGGCAAAATCCTCGATATAACGCTTTCCCACGTCGCCTATTCTGCCATAGGGAATAAAGGGCTCTACGTTGGTTAAGCCAATAAGCTCTGCCAATTTATCGTTAACGCCGCCGGGCATAATATCTAACCTTGTGTGGTATGAAAGCACGGCGATGCCGTCCTTAAGGCATTCTATAACCCTTTTACCCACGCTGTCATCGGGGGTAATATTGCCCAAGGGCTTAAATATTAAAGGGTGGTGGGTAACTATAACGTTACAGCCCCAAGCCCGTGCGGTGTTAATAGCCTCGGTAGTGCAATCCAAGGCGCACAAAACGCGGGTAACCGATGCTTTGGGGTTGGGGATAACCATTCTGCCGTCGTTATCCCAAGGCTCTGATAAATCGGGGGATATAATTTCGTCAAGCTTTTTTGCCAACTGTTCTACTGTCATTTTATCACCTATTTACAAAAAACCGCATAACGCGGTTTTTTGTTACAAATTATTATTTGTTAAGCATAGCCTTTACACGTCTTACAATACCTGCGGCGTTAAGCTGATAATGCTCTAAAAGAACGCCTGCGGGTGCGCTGGTACCAAATACGTCGTTAATACCAAGCTTGGTAAGCTTTGCATTGCCTGCTTCTGCAACAACAGCGGCAACAGCATCGCCCAAGCCGCCGATAACAGAATGCTCTTCGGCAGTAAGGATGTTGCCTGTCTTTGCGGCGTATTCCTTAATAAGCTTATCGTCCAAGGGCTTGATGGTGTGAATATCGATAACAGCGGCATCAATACCGTCTGCTGCCAAAGCGGCTCTTGCCTCCATAGCGGCGGCAACCATAATACCGGTGGCAACGATGGTAATATCCTTGCCGTCTGCAAGCACAATACCCTTGCCAAGCTTAAATTCCTTTTCACCCTTTGTATAGAACTGGGGAACAGAATATCTGCCCAAACGCATATAAATGGGGCCGTCGTGCTTAAGAACCTCTTCCAATAAAGCTTCGGTGGAAGCAGAATCGGCAGGGCAAACAACGGTCATATTGGGGAGCGCGCGCATAATAGCCAAATCCTCGCAGAATTGGTGGGTTGCGCCGTCTTCGCCAACGGTAATACCTGCGTGGGAAGCGCAAATTTTAACGGGAAGCTTGGGGTATGCTACCGAGTTTCTTATCTGCTCGAAAGCTCTG
>JAFYOG010000225.1 GCA_017560285.1 Clostridia bacterium | reverse complement strand
GCGTTCTGAAGTGCGCTTCTGGTAACCTTTGTGGGGTCTACAATACCGCTTTCGATCATATCTACAAAGGTTTCGTTATATGCATCGAAGCCAACGCCCTTAGGTTCGCTCTTTACGCGCTGTACGATAACAGAGCCTTCGAAGCCTGCGTTTTCTGCGATTTGACGAACAGGCTCTTCCAAAGCGCGAAGCACGATTTTAACACCAGTCTTTTCGTCGCCTTCAACAGTATCAACCAATGCTGCAACTGCGGGGATACAATCGCAAAGTGCAACACCGCCGCCTGCAACGATGCCTTCTTCTACAGCTGCCTTGGTAGCGTTAAGAGCATCTTCGATACGAAGCTTCTTTTCCTTCATTTCGGTTTCGGTAGCAGCACCAACCTTGATAACAGCTACGCCGCCGGAAAGCTTTGCAAGTCTTTCGTGGAGCTTTTCTTTATCGAATTCGCTGGTGGAAACTTCAAGAGCCGCCTTGATCTGTGCAATTCTGCCCTTGATTTCGCTAACATCGCCTGCGCCGCCAACGATAATGGTGTTTTCTTTGTTGATCTTAACCTGTCTTGCTCTACCCAACTGCATAAGAGAAGTTTCTTTAAGCTCGAAGCCAAGCTCGGAAGAAATAACTTCGCCGCCGGTGAGAATAGCAATATCCTTAAGCATATCCTTACGTCTGTCGCCAAAGCCGGGAGCCTTAACCGCAACGCAGGTAAAGGTGCCGCGGAGCTTGTTAACGATAAGGGTGGAAAGTGCTTCGCCTTCGATATCTTCGGCAATGATAACAAGCTTCATACCGTTTTGAACAACCTGTTCGAGAACGGGAAGAATTTCCTGTACGTTGGAAATCTTTTTATCGGTAATAAGAATAACAGCGTCGTCGATTACAGCTTCCATCTTATCGGTATCGGTAACCATATAAGGGGTGATGTAACCGCGGTCGAACTGCATACCTTCTACAACCTCGCAAGAGGTTTCGGCAGTTTTGGATTCTTCAACGGTGATAACGCCATCGGCAGTAACCTTTTCCATAGCATCGGCGATAAGCTGACCGATAACTTCATCTGCAGAAGAAACAGCGCCTACACGTGCGATATCTGCAGTACCGTTAACCTTTTTAGAGGAAGCCTTTAAAGATTCAACAGCTACGTCAACAGCCTTTGCAATACCCTTCTTTACAACCATGGGGTTTGCGCCTGCGGCAACGTTCTTCATACCCTCGCGGATAATAGCCTGTGCAAGAAGGGTTGCGGTGGTGGTACCGTCGCCTGCTGCATCGTTAGTTTTGGTGGAAACTTCGCGAACGAGAGAAGCGCCCATATTTTCGAACGCATCGTCAAGCTCGATTTCCTTTGCGATGGTTACGCCATCGTTGGTGATAAGGGGAGCGCCGAATTTTTTATCTAAAACTACGTTTCTGCCCTTGGGGCCTAAAGTAATTTTTACGGTATTAGCAAGCTGGTCGATACCGCGAAGCAATGCTTCTCTTGCATCAATGCCGTTTCTAATTTCCTTTGCCATAATTAATTACCTCCAAAATTACTCTACTATTGCCAAAATATCGCTTTGGCGAACTATAATGTATTCTTCACCATCGAGCTTTATTTCGGTGCCGGAATACTTGCTGGTGATAACTTTATCGCCTATTTTAACTGTCATAACAACTTCATTACCGTCAACATTGCCGCCGGGGCCTACTTCAACTACCTGTGCAATTTGGGGCTTTTCTTTTGCAGCACCGGTAAGAATAATGCCGCTTTTGGTGGTTTCTTCGGCTTCGACCATTTTTACTACAACACGGTCAGCCAAGGGTTTAATTTTCATAATGTACCTCCGTACTGTTACTATAGATAAATTAATTGTAATTTTTACACACTTTGGATATTATATACGATTACGCAAAAAAATGCAATAACTTTATAGATTATTTCTTTGTTTTAAAAAATTGATATAGGTTGCATTTTATCATACCGTTGTATAATACGCGTTTTTTGTCGCTTCTTCTGCCAAAATGACGTTCGAATTCTTCGTCCGAAGTAATTATATACATTTGCCAGAAGGGAACTTTATTTTTAAAATTCGCACCAACCGCTTTATAAAGCTGACGAACCTGTGTTATTTCGCCCATACGCTCGCCATAGGGCGGATTGGTAACAATAGTACCTCTTGCATCGGGAATAGGTGAAGAAAATTCGATAGCATCTTCAACAGAAAACTCAATATACTTATCTACTCCCGCTTTTTTGGCATTATCGCGGGCAAGCTTAACTGCTTCTGCATCTATATCCGATGCAAAAATCTTTGTTACAGCGGGGCGAATTTCGGATTTAGCCTTTTCCCTTTCGGTTATCCATACAGATTTATCAAAAAGACCAAACTGTTCTGCCGCAAACTTGCGGTAAATACCGGGCGCCATATTGCAAGCGATTTGTGCAGCCTCGATAGCAATAGTACCGCTGCCGCAGAACGGGTCGCAGATAATTACGTTTTCGCGCATACGGGATAATTTTACCATCGCCGCCGCCAAGGTTTCGCGCAGGGGCGCCGCACCCGCAAGAGCGCGGTAGCCTCTTTTATGTAACGCTATGCCCGAAGTATCTATCATAAGTGTAGCAACATCGTTAAGAATAAAGAACTCGATTTGATATTTTACACCCGTTTCGGGAAAAATCTTAATGCCGTATTTATTCGATAAAGACATAACGATAGCTTTTTTAATTATTTTTTGACAATCGGGGATAGAAAATAGCTTTGAACGAATGGAATGACCTTTTACGGGGAACATATCTTCCCTGCCGATATAATCTGCCCAAGGCAATGCTTTTGTAGATTCAAAAAGCTGTTCGAAGGTTAGCGCTTTAAAAGAACCAAGCTTAATAAAAACTCTCTCTGCCGTACGCAAACGTATATTGCATACCGCAATCGCCTCGGCAGGTGCTTCGAAGGTTATTCTGCCGTCTATAGTTTCTATTCTCTTATATCCTAAATTATCTATTTCTTCGCCCAAAAGGCCCTCGAGACCAAAAAGGCAGGTAGCGACTAATTGCATTTATTCTTCTTTCTCCGAATTTTTATTAGTATAAACGTAGCCACCGCTATTAACAATACAACAGATACGGAAATAGTGATAATAAGAACGGTGTAATCTTTAGAATTACCGGATCCGTTTTCGTTACCATCAATAATTTCAGATTCGTCATTAATATCGGTATTATCAGATATATCGTTGTTAGGTTCCTGCTCTATGTTGGTGCCTACCAAAAATTCCGAACAGAAAACAAAACTGTTGCCTGCAGGTAAAAACGACATTTTTATATAACGTGCGGTAATGGGTTTAGAGCTTTCATAATTAATGCACGAATTAACAGGGTCGCAAATAAGGTCGACCATATTTATGTATTTGTAATTTTCTCCATCCTCGGAAGAATACAACAAAATGTTTTCGGGTGTGCCTATGCCGTATTCCATTCTGTTATCAAAATGGGCGGCGATATTTGTTATATCGTTACGAACTTCTTCCAAATCTATAATAACGCTTAAACGCCAATCTTTATCTCTTAAAGACGAATGGAAGCCGTGCCAATCGGTAGAAACCGCATTTGTAGCAATTACACCGTCGGTTAATTCTTTACCGTCAACATCCTGATAAGCTAATCCGTTACCATCTACGTATGCTTCGCACGCAGTATAAGGCTTACCAATGGAATACCAAGATACACCCGAAAGCAAAATATTGTCATTGAATTTAATATCATCTACATAATTAATATCAAGCTGAGGTCTTACACTGCTGATATCGTTTTTTGTTAAGGTGCCTTTTGCGTATTTATATGTTAAATCGTATACCGTACGGTAACGGTCGTTATTGGAATAGCACGCCTGATAATATACCCCCGGCTTGCCGTCTTGGTAATACATTTTTACGCCGTCCATCATTCCGGACGTCATACCGATTTCGAGATAATCTAAATATCTGTAAAAATAATCGTCCTGGGTAACTCTGGAATCCAATTCCATTTCCATACCCATACCGTATTTATTAGAAATTCTTACACTTTCCTCAACACGGTTAGGGTCGTAATTTCCAAGCCAGAATAAATTAGGCTGCATACACGCTACATCAAAGCCCAAGGAACGCCAGCTTTGATATCCCTCTGCCTTGTACCACGGAATCCATATAAACTTTAAGCCCATGGAATGAAGATATTCCGAAGCGTATTGAAACAGCTCTTTATCTGCATTTGATAGCACAAATTCTTCTAACCAATAAAAGCCTACAAGCTCAATGTTTTGATAATTTCTTTCGTTAAAGAGCTTCATTTGCTCGTCGATTATCCACTTAACGGCATATTTGCGGTCTTCCATTTTTGAAAAGTTAAGCTGTTTTCCGCCTAATGTACCGAAATTAGTAGCGCTTGTACAGGGATAAAGGATAGTGAAAAATGCACCTGCCTTTTTTTCGCTATCGCCCAACGCTTTTTTTGTAGCACCGAAAGCTTCTTCTAACGCATCTACGTTGGCACCTTTGTGAAAAGTATCTTCGACGTAAGTTGTCCAGTCTATGGCTTTGGTAGGATTATTTACGTCAACGTGCATTCTTGCGCCGGAAGGCCCAAAATCCATACACGGCAAGAACAGATAACTATCGAAGAAGAAATCTTTTATATTTCCGTTTTTATCAAGATATGCCGTATATGGCATTAAATCGTTTTTATAATGTCTGCCGTAATCTCTGTTCGAGGTACGGAACGTATAGGTTAAACACAGATTCTCGTAACCGCCCATATCTTCTGCGGTGGGCACTATTGCCGTTGCAGTAATATTAAATACAGCAAAAAGAGATATTAAAATCATTATGCTAAGTAAAGCAGAAATCGTCCTTTTCATAATTGACTCCTTCTTTAATAAATTATGTTTTATTCTAACATAAATAAGCTTTTTTTGCAAGGGGATATATTTAATAAAAAAGAGGATATGAACAGCTCATATCCTCTTTTATGTGTTGTTATTTTATTGTATAAGTTCCAAAATAACCGCGCTTTAAAAGTAAATAATCACGGGCATCGATTTTTCCGTTATTATTAATGTCGCCGCTTTTTTGTGCAAGCTCATCCAACGTAAACGTGCCAAAATATCCGCGTTTTAACAGCAAATAATCACGGGCATCGATTTTACCGTTATTATTAACGTCGCCAAGTATGTATTCCGGTTCGGGAATATCCTCCCAAATTGCAGTAATGGTAATATCCTCGGTAACGTATATAGTATCGCCTGCCGCGTATTCGGTTTCGTTAACGATCCAAGCTTTAAACTGTTTACCTTCGGGTGCGGTAAATTTGCAGGAAGGAAGCTTGTAGTCGCAATAAACATCAACTGCATCTGCCATTGTACCCGTACCGCCGTTTGCGTTAAAGGAAACTGTGCTAAGCGGAACTGCCTCGCCTGTACCAACAAGGAATTCCGAACAGAAAACAAAGCTCTTATCCAACTTTTTGAACGATAATCTTACGTATCTTGCTTTTACGGGATTACAGGTTACCCAAAAACCGGATTCATTAGGGTCTAACGTTAGCTCAGGGCGCAATATAGTTGTAAATGTTCTGCCTGTAGTGGAAATGGCAATTTGCAAATCGCCGGGAGAACCGATACTATATAGCTGTTTGTTATCGAAATGAGCGGCAAAATTAGTGATATCGTCGCGCACTTCGCCAAGGTCGATAGTAATGTTAAATCTTCCGTCGCTATCTTTGGTTTTATCGTGATAGCCTATCCAATCGGTGCCTAAATCGACCTTTGCGATCTTACCGTCTGTAAGCTCTTTACCGCTTATATTTTGGTATCCTGCACCACTGCCATCATTATAATCCTTTGAGGTTGTGTAGCTTTTACCTATAGAGATCCAATCTACGCCGCCGTTAACAATATACGGCATATTTATATCGTCTACAAAGTTATCGTCTACGTCTGCGGGCTTTAAAGCATCGATTTCTGCTTGTGTTAAGGTGCCTTTTGCATATTTATACGTTAGATCATATACGTCTCTGTAACGTTTATCGCTGGATTTGCAAGCGGTATAATATACACCGGGACCTGCATCCTGATAGTACATTTTAACCGAATTTATCATTTCGGAATTTAAACCGCCCGAAAGATAATAGAGGTAACGGTTAAAATAATAGTCGTCAAATACATCAAAATCTACTTCGATTTCCATACCCATACCGTAGCGGTTGGATATTTTGATGCTGTCGTTAACACGATTAGGGTCGGTATATGCTTGGAAGAAAAGGTTGGGCTGCATACATACTGCATCAAAGCCTAATTCATCGCCGCGGTTATAGCCCGTTGCTTTATACCAAGGAATCCAGATAAATTTCAAGCCTAAGCTATGCAAATATTCTGCAGTGTATTTAATTAGCTCTACATCTTTATTCTCGACTAAATATTCTTCCAACCAATAGAAGCCAACAAGCTCTAAGCCTTCGTATTCCTTATCATTAAAAAGGCTTACCTGCTCGTCTATCATCCATTTAACTGCATATTTTCTATCTTCCATGTTGGAAAAGTTCAAGCTGCGACCGCCAAGCTCGCCAAAATTGGTAGCAGTAGCGGCAGGATATAAAATAGTAAAGAACGCTCCCGCTTTTTTATCGCTTTCGTCATTTAAAGCGTATTTTGCGTTAAGGAAGGCATTATTCAATGCATCAACATTATAACCGGATTGGAATGTGTCCTCTATATATGTCGTCCAGTCAATCGCCTTTGTAGGGTTGCTAAGATCTATGTGCATTCTTGCGCCGGAGGGACCGTAACCCATTCGAGGTAAGAACAGAAAGCTATCAAAGAAATAATCTTTCTTATTACCGTCGGCATCGATATACGCAACGTAAGGCTCAAATTCATAAGTATAAATTCTATCCTTATCATAAGAAGAACCGAAAGTATACGTAAGGCAGATATTTTCATAGCCGTTCAAATCGCTTGCGGTAGGCAACGTAGGCGCTGCAGATGTTATAAAATTAAACATAAACGGTATTAACAATGCCAAAATAAGAATGATGCTTACTTGTTTTTTCATATTTCCTCCTAATAATTAGTTAAGATGCTTCGTATATACCTTAAAATATAAATGTAAAGAATTTATAAGGAAAACGCATTTTTTATAAAAATTTAATTATATAAACGGGTTGCCGTATATAACCGGCAACCCTCTTTGTTTAGTTAGGGTGATACGTGCCAAAATACATACGTTTTAAAAGTATATAATCTCTTGCATCAATTTTTCCGTTCCTGTTGATATCGGCATTTTTTGTTTGAATTTCATTTAATTCAAGTGTACCGAAATAAATACGTTTAACAAACAAATAATCGCGTGCATCTATCTTATTATTACAGTTAATGTCGCCTAAAAGGTATTCGGTTTCGTTATCGCCTTGATTGTTGTCACCATTGATATCGGGATCAGGATCAGGATCAGGATCAGGATTGGGATTGGGATCAGGGTCGGGATCAGGGTCAGGATCGGGATCAGGGTCGGGATCGGGCGTGGGGTCAGGGTTAGGTGTAGGGTCAGGATCGGGCACAACGGGATCTGCACCGTTTTCTCCGCCCGCAACATCAGAAGGCTCGCCTACGCCTACCAAAAATTCAGAGCAAAATACAAACGGATATCCGAATGTATGTGCAATGGAAAGCTTTACGTAACGAGCAGTAACAGGCTTATCCGATATATAATATGCATACGCATGACCATGCTTTTCAACAATCGGGGGATTGTTTAACAACGTAAATTCGCTGCCGTTTAAGGAATAATAAAATTTTACGTCACGAGGTAATCCTATGCCGTTGGCGCGACAATCGTTGTAATGAGAAACAAAATGGGTAATATCGTTATAAACTTTGCCCAAATCTATGGTAACACTCATTCTGCCGTCGGAATCTGTTGTAAGATAATGGAATGCGTGCCATTCGGTTCCAAGCTCGGATTCACCGATAATACCGTCGGTCAATTCCTTACCGCTAACCTCTTGATATTCGGAACCGTTGCCATCGACAAAGGAAGCGCAACCGGTATAATTACAATCCAAAGATATCCAATTTGCACAATACGGCAAAGTGTCATCTAAGGTTACGTTATAGTTAATGTCCGCTTTTGTCAGAGTTCCCTTTGCATATTTGTAGGTTAAGTCGTAAACATTTCTGAACAACGGATTTTGCGAATAACATGCGGTATAGAATGCCGCATCCTTACCATCTTGATAATAGGTTTTTATAGAATTCATAGCGCCCAAATTCATACCTGTTTCAAGGTATTTCAAATAGCGCTTGTAATATTCGGGTTGAGCGGCGCTTCCGTCAACCTCCATTTCCATACCCATACCGTAGGTAGCCGCTTTGTTACAAGTAACGGTTATGCGGTTTTCGGCAGGTGCAGACCAAAAATAGTTGGGCTGATAGCTGGCGAAATCAAAGCCAAGGGTTTTCCATTCGCTATAACCTATGGCGTTGTGGTAAGGTATCCATATAAACTTATAGCCCAAGGAGTGCAGATAGTTAGAGGCATATGTAAATAGCTGATAATCGGTCGCATAGGTTACGGGATAGTAGGAATTGGAAGCGTTTACGTATTCCTCTAACCAATAAAAGCCAACAAGCTCGAGGTTTTCGTAACCGGCAGCTTCATAACGCTTTATTTGTTCGTCAATTATCCATTTGATTGCATATTTTCTATCGTCCATGCGAGAGAAGTTTAGACTTCTGCCGCCCAACGTACCAAAATTCTTAGATTCGGT
>JAFYOG010000036.1 GCA_017560285.1 Clostridia bacterium | reverse complement strand
GTCCTTTGTAAGCAAAAGCTCTACCGCGCGGGATGCACAGGCAATTCTGCCCGCCGCGTTAATGCGGGGTGCCAAAACGTAGCCAACGGTGGCAGAGGTGATTTTTTTAATTTTATTGCCGTATTTTACAATGCCGGATTTGCGCATTAACGCCAAAAGACCGATATTTTCGGTTTCGGCAAGCTTTTTTAAGCCCACGCAGGTTATGCGGCGGTTTTCATCAACAATAGGCATAACGTCGGCAACGGTGCCCACGGCAATTATATCGGCATAAAGATCTAAAATGCGGCTTGTATCGCCCTCTAAGGCGCAAAGCAGCTTGAACACCACGCCTACGCCCGCAAGGTGCAGGAAGGGGTATTTGCTGTCCTCGCGGTGGGGGTTAACCACTGCGCAAACGTCGGGAAGAATATCACGGCAGGAATGGTGGTCGGTTATAACCATATCTATACCGATGCTTTTAGCATATTCTGCCTCGGCAACGGCGGTTACACCCGTATCCACGGTGATAATAAGGTCTACCCTGCCCTTCATTTTTTCGATAACGGGCAGGCTTAAGCCGTAGCCCTCGGAAATACGCTCGGGAATAAAATATTCGCACTCCAGCCCACGGGAGCAAAGATAGAAATACAGCATTACGGTGCTGGTTACGCCGTCTACGTCGTAATCGCCGTAAATGCAAACCCGTTGGTTTTCGGCAATTGCCTTTTCTATTCTTGCAACCGCCTTATCCATATCTTTTAACAGGAAGGGGTCGTGCAAAGGCATATTTTCCCTATCTAAAAACATTTGTATTTGGTCTTTGGAAACAAGACCGCGGTTAGCCAAAAGCCTTGCTGTAAGCGGAAACAAATTGTTTTCTGCCGAGATTTTTGCACAAAGCTCTTTATCGGTAGGGCGAATTTGCCATGCGCGGTTATTCATTTTTGCTCACCTCCTGCCGAGTTAATTAGTTTAGTTCTATATCGGATATTTCGGCTTCGCCGAAATTTGGGTCGATAATTTGGTTTGCGGTAAAGGTTACGGGGTAATCCTTCGAAAGCACTATAAGGTTGCCGAATTCGCCGTTGACAGAAATATCGGCGTTAACGGTATAGCTGCCGTCATCGTTAACCTTTGCGTTGTCGAAATCCAAAACCGCCGATATATTTTCGGCACCGAAACCCTTAAAGGGGTCTTTTTTGTTATCCGAGGCATCTTTTATTGCTCTTACGGTAACTTCGATGCCGTTTTTAACCGAAAATTCGTAATTTTCGGGAAGATTGTTTACGGTTATCTTATTTGCGGGGATGTTGTATTTACGAACGATAAGGTCGGGAACCTTAACGGTTACGCTTACCTTGGAAACAGGGTCATCTACGGTTACGCCGTTGGGAAGATAATCGTTTATGAAAAATTCGAAGGTCTGAACCTTTTCGATTTTGCTTTCGTCGATGGTTAAAACAATGTTATCGGGCATGGCGTTAATTACGTCGGGGCTGCCCGAAACCTTAATTTGCTGGGGCGCAGGAACGGGGTAATTAAGTTCCTCGGCGCTGAACAGCCCGCCGCTGTAAGAAATTACAAAGCCTACGGTTTTTTGCTTCTTTACGTTTACCACAACGTAAGCGGATTTTTCGGAAACGGTAACGTAGGGGTTGTTAATAACCTCGCCGTTTTTGTTTCGCAGTTCTATTTTGCCCTCGCCTGACACGGTGTTGCTTATTTCGTGGCCGTTTAAGGGGAAGTTTACGTAAGCACCCGCTATTTCCGCCAAAACGGTTTTGGGGCCGGAAACGTTAACGTACATAGGGTTGGAAACAGCAGAAACGAAGGTTACACCCTCGGTCATAACGTAATCGTTGCCCGTATCTACGGTAACAGCCAAAAGGTCGTTAATTTGGGTAAATTCATCAACAAACACCCTTGCGGTGGTGCTGGATTGCCAAATAACCTCTATGCCGTTGGGGGAATCCACGTAAATTTTCATTTCGTTAAAGCCCGCCTTGTCTACCTGAGAAACGTCTACCACTGCGGTAAAATCCTCGGGAGAAAGGGCGTTAAGCTCGGACCGCTTGCCCTGTGCGGTAATGGTGATAGAAGAAAATTTTTGCTGTGCGGCAAGGGTATAGCCCTTACGCTCGGCAAGCTCTGCATCGCCGCGGATTTCTACGGTGATACCTTTAAAATCCTCGGTAAAAAGGGTGTTATCGTAGCCGATGGCGTAAAGCCATATAAGCAAAGAGCAAAGAACAGAGCCCGCTATTGCGATAACCTTTGCAACGCGGGAAAATTCCGCAGGGCGATTCTTAACTTCAGTTTTCTTTTCCACTGCTTTCGCCCTCCTTGTTTTTCTTTGTAAATCTGCCCCTTACACGGGTGGTTATGGTTTCCTTTTCCTCTTTTATCAAAAGCGAGGTAAGGTAATTTTCTACGTTCTTTGCGCCGATATTGCGCTTTAGCTTGCCGTCAACCGCAACCGAGATACCGCCGGTTTCCTCGGATACCACCAAAACCACGGCGTCGCTGTTTTCGCTCATACCGATGGCGGCGCGATGGCGGGTGCCAAGCTCTTTAACTATATCGCTGTTTGCCGAAAGGGGCAAAAAACAGCCTGCGGCGTGAACCCTGCCGTTGCGGATAATTACCGCGCCGTCGTGAAGGGGCGCCTTGTTAAAGAATATGTTGCCGATAAGGAACGAAGATGCCAAGGCATCGATAGTGGTGCCGGTTCTTATGTAATCGCCCAAGCGGGTGTTCCGCTCGAAAACGATTAAAGCGCCGGTTTTGCTGTAAGAAAGGTCTTGGGCGGCAATGCTTATTTCGTGAATAGAGGAGCGTATTTTGGCCTGCTCCTCGTTATCTAATTTGCCCTTTAGATTACGCAGATTAAGCGATTCTATACCAACCTTTTCCAAGGCACTGCGAAGTTCGGGCTGGAACACGATAACGATAGCCACCACGCCAACCGAAAACAGGTTGGTTAATATGAAGTTAAGGGCACGCATATCCAATATGGTGCTTATGCCCAAAAAGGCAACGAGAATTACCAAACCTATAAGAAGCTTGCCTGCACGGCGGCCGCTTACAAACTTGAACACCCAATACAGCAAAAACGCAACGATAAATATATCGATAACATCGACAATTCGTATGCTTTTTAGCTGGTTGCCCACATATTCAAGATAATCAAGAAATGCGCCCATTACTTCATCTCCCTAACCTAAAATATTTTAAAGATGTTTTAATAAATTATTTTAACATATTATATAACTACTGTCAAGATTTACTGTCTGCGAAAAAGCCCATTCTGTCGGCTAATTTTTCTGTTGCGATACCGCGGTGGCTTACCGAATTTTTTTCTTCGTCTGTAAGCTGTGCAAAGGTCTTTTTATATTTGGGGCAATAAAACACCGGATCGTAGCCAAAGCCGTTTTCCCCTGCGGGGGTATTTACAATTTCCCCCTCGCTTTCGCCCCGAACGTACATTGTTTCGCCGTTGGGCTTAACCGCGCATATAACACAAACGAACCTTGCGGTTTTGGGTAAATCGGGAACCTCTTTAAGTTCGGCAAGGAGCTTTTCGGTGTTGGCTTTATCACCGCCGCCTTCGGCATACCTTGCAGAATATACGCCGGGGGCACCGTTAAGTGCATCTACGCACAGACCGCTGTCGTCGGCTATAACTATGGCGCCGGTATAATCGGATATGGTTTTGGCTTTTATATATGCGTTGCCCTCGAAGGTTTCGGCATCTTCGGGGATATCGCCGCAAAAGCCGGTTGCGGAAAGGGGTATAATTTCGGCTTCGATGCCCTTTTGGGCAAAGCAGCCCTGAAATTCGGATAATTTATGCTTGTTGTTTGATGCAAGAACTATTTTTAACATTAGTTTTCCTCAAAAAAGGCGCCTATAAAATCATTAGGGTCGAAGGGACGCAAATCGTCTATACCCTCGCCCACGCCGATAAACTTAACGGGAATGCCAAGCTCCCGCTTGATAGCAAGAATAATACCGCCCTTTGCGGTGCCGTCAAGCTTGGTAAGCACCAATCCGGTAATATTTGCGGCACGGCCGAATTCCTTTGCCTGAATAAGAGCGTTCTGACCTGTTGAAGCGTCCAACACCAACAGGGTTTCGCGGGTGGCGTTGGGAAGCTCGCGGTCGATAACGCGGTTAATTTTGGCAAGCTCGTCGATAAGGTTCTTTTTGTTGTGCAATCTGCCTGCGGTATCTACTATAAGGGTATCTACGTTGGCTTTTTTTGCGGCGCCTGCCGCATCGAAAACAACCGCGGCGGGGTCTGCACCCTCGTTTTGGCGAATAATGGGCACGTTATTACGGTCTGCCCATATAGCAAGCTGTTCTGCGGCGGCGGCACGGAAGGTGTCTGCCGCGGCAAGCATTATGCTTCTGCCCTGCTCTTTTAAGCAATGGGTAATTTTGCCGATAGAGGTGGTTTTGCCAACGCCGTTTACGCCGATAACCAAGATTACCGACATATCACCGCCAAGATTAAGCTCGCCGCCGTCGCCCACTGCATCGGTAAGGATAGCCTTAAATTCATCGCGGGCAAGGGTGGTTTCCTTTATTTTCTTTTCCTTTAGGGTTTCGCGCAGGCGGTTTACCAAATAATCAGAGGTTTCTACGCCTACGTCTGCCATAATAAGCAGGTCGCAAAGCTCGTCGTAAAAATCCTCGTCTACCTTATCGTAAGAGGAAAAAAGGTCGTTTACAGGCTTTAAAAGCGCATCCTTTGTCTTTTTTAAGCCCGCTTTAAGTTTATCAAAAAATCCCATAGTGGTTCTCCGTTAGGTTAGTTTGCGGGTTAGATAATATTGTATTCTTACCCAAAATCAGATGTTGTGGGAACGATTGATTTTGGAGGAAGAAGCTTATTTTCGCGGCGAACGGCTGTAGCAACCTACTGCCCGAGCCGCAAAATAAGATAGCAAAGCGGTCTTACCCAAAATCAGAAGTTCCGGTTATTCTGCGTACTCTTTTATGATATCATCCAGCTTAGCCATATTAAGCTTCATATACTCGGAAATACCGCGCTGACGCATTGTGATACCGTAAATAGTATCGGCGCGTTCCATAGTGCCGCGGCGGTGGGTAATAAGAATATACTGGGTTTTATCGCTGTTGCGACGTACGTAAGAGGAAAGCTTTACGATGTTTACGTCGTCCAATGCAGATTCGATTTCGTCGAACACGCAGAAGGGCGAGGGGTTAACCTTTTGCAACGCAAGATACAAGGAAATTGCGGCAAAGGATTGCTCGCCGCCGGAAAGCAAGGAAATACTGCGTACGCTCTTGCCCGGAACCTTAAGCACTATGTCGATACCGCATTCCAAGGGCAACAACGGGTCGGTAAGCTCGCACCTTGCGCTGCCGCCGCCGAAAAGCTCGGTAAACACTGCGTTGAACTCGGTATTTATCTTTTCGAAGCATTCCAAGAAGGTTTCCTTCATACCCGAAGAAAGCTTTGCAATGGTTCTGTCTAAGCTTGCGCGGGTTTTGTTAAGGTCATCGGTTTGGGCGGTAAGGAAATCGTAGCGTTCCTTTGTTACCCTGTATTCCTCCACAGCGTTAACGTTAATAACGCCCATTGCGCGGATTTTGGCTTTAAGCGATGCCAAGCGGGAAGGTGCTTTATCCATCTTATCTTCTGGCAAACGGAATGCGCTTGCATCGGAATAGGTAAGCTCGTATTCGTCCCAAAGCTTGTTGGTAACCGTATCGAATTCGGTATTTACCGAGGTGCACTTCATTTCGCTTTCGGTTACGCGGCGGAAGGCTTCCTCTTTTTGGGCGGCAACGGTTTTTTGTCTTGCGCGCATTTCGTTAAGCTCTTTTTCCTTGGCTTCGCGGTTTTGCACAAGGCTTGCCAAGCGGGAATCGCTTTCTGCCATATATTTATCGCAGGAAATGCAAATTTCGTTAAGCAAATCCGATTCGCCCATACGCTCGTTTATAAGGGCTTCTGCCTTTTCGATAGCCGATTTGCCAATGGAAATACGGGCGGCAAGCTCGGTTTCGCGGCGCTTTGCAAGCTCTAAACGCTCGCCTGCTACGGCAAGGTTGTTTTCGGCGGTAAACCGCGCCATTCTTGCCTCGCTTACCAAAGCAAAGGCGGTTTCCTCGGCGGTTTTAAGCTCTTCGGATTTAGATTTTGCAAAATCTCTTGCGGCAACAGCCTTTTCTATTGCAAGGGCTACAGAGGCAGTTTCTTCGCTAACCGCTTTAAGCTCGGCTTCCAAGCGGATAACCGCATCGTTACCCATAGAAAGCGATGCAATGCGTTCTTCTTCCTCGTTTATACGCAAATCCAAGGATTCCTTGGTGGCAACCTGACTTGCTTTATCGGTATTTGCCTTGGAAAGGGTAACCCGCAAGCCTTCTAATTTACCGTCGGTTTCGGCGCATTTTGCGGAAAGGTCGTTTTGTTGCGATTCTAAATCTGCAATTTTTGCAGAACGCTCTTTAATTTGTTCGCCAAGGCGTTCTATATCCATAGCACGGGTGAACACACCTACCTTTACGGCAGAGGAACCGCCGGTATAGCTACCGCCTGCGTTAATTATCTGACCGTCCAAGGTAACGATTTTAATTCTAAAGCCGCTCTTGCGGGCGATAGCCGATGCAGATTCCAAATTATCGGCAATAACGGTTCTGCCCAAAAGGTCGTCTACAATGCCTTTAAACTTCTTTTCGTACTTGGCAAGCTCGCTGGCAATGCCGATATAGCCGGGCATATCTTTAATTTCGGAAACGTCGGCAAGCCTGCCGTTAACGCTTTCGATAGGCAAAAACGTAGCTCTGCCCAGCTTGTTTTCCTTTAGATAGCGAATGCACGCCTTTGCATCCGATTCCTTTTCTACAACGATAAACTGTACCGATGCGGCAAGGGCGGTTTCCAAGGCGATAACGTGTTCGCTTTCGGAAGAAATAATATTGGATACGGTGCCGTGAAGCTGAATGTTGGCGCCGTTGTTTTTAATTTTGCCCGAGGTGCAATCGTTAATAACCTTCTTTACGCTTTCGGAATAGCCCTCTAAAAGGTTTTCCAAGCGAATTAATTGGTCGCGGCGCTGTTCCTCGCCGGAAAGGGCGATTTTTTCCTCGGTAATGTTTTCCCCGATTTTGCGAAGCTCCTGCATTTGGGATGCTTTTTCGTAATCGAGAGATATAATTTGGGTTTCGGTTTCTTTTATAAGGGCAGAAAGGCTGTTAAGCTTGGATTCCAAATCCGAAAGCTCCTCGCCAAGGGTATCCATACGCAATTTTGCGTCGTTTAATCTGCCGCTGTTTTCGTCGGCGGTTTTTCTTGCCGCCTCCAGGGATGCATTGGCCGCCGCCTCCCGGGCGGAAAGAACGCTTTTTTCGTTAACCAAAAGCTCTAATGCCGCTTGGTTGCCTGCGGTTTCTTTATCGGTTTCGATAAAGGCGTTGCGGGCAGCTTCGTAAGCGGTTTCGGCATCTGCCGCCTTTTGCTGTGCCAAGGCAAGGTCGGATTCGGATTGTTGTTTTGCGTTTTGGCAGGAAAGGGTGTGCTGTTCTGCCTCTGCCTGCTCTTGCAAAGCGGTGTTTACCGCCGCCATAGATTCGGCAACCGATTCCTTGGCGTGGGCAATATCGTTGGCGCAAACCGCCTTTCTGCCCTCTGCCTCTGCCTTTTTGGTGGCAACCTCGGTTTTTTCACGCTCCAGCTCGCTCATACTGCGGGAAAATTCGTAGGTTTCGTTAAGAATTCTGTCGGTAGCCTCGTCGCACTGGTTAACCGCCTGCTCTGCGGCGGAAAATGCGATTTTTGCGGCGTCGAAATCCTCTTGGCATTCTACCCTGCGGGCACGCAAATAATCTAATCTGTCTAACCAAAGGGTAATTTCTATGCCCTTCTTTTCTTCGCTTAAAACCAAATATTGCTTTGCGTTTTCGGCTTCCTTTTCCAAGGGGCCTATGCGGGATGTAATTTCCGAAAGGATATCGTTTATACGAACCAAGTTTGCCTCGGTATCCCTTAGCTTACGCTCGGCTTCGATTTTTTTATAACGGATTTTGGATATACCCGCCGCTTCCTCGAAAATGCTGCGGCGTTCATCGTCCTTTTGGGAAAGAACCTCGGCTATTTTACCCTGACCTATAACCGAATAGCCCTCTCTGCCGATACCCGTATCGTAAAACAGCTCGTAAATATCCTTTAAACGAACCTGCTTTTTGTTTATGTAATATTCGCTTTCGCCGCTGCGGTAAAGCTTACGGGTAACCGTAACCTCTGTTCCGTCAGATAAGCGGTATGCGCCGTTTTGGTTGGCTTCTTCCTCTGCCGCTTCCTCGGGCTGAAGTGTTAGGTGGTTAGCGCGGTTATATTCCTCCTCGGTATCGATAATTAACGAAACCATTGCGGAATTTGCGGCAGGACGTGCGGGGGTGCCGTTAAAGATAACGTCCTCCATTTTACTGCCGCGCAAGGATTTTGCGCTCATTTCGCCCAATACCCAGCGGATAGCATCCGAAATGTTGGATTTACCGCTGCCGTTGGGGCCGATAATTGCGGTAACGCCGCTTTCGAAGCTTATTCGGGTTTTATCGGGGAAGGATTTAAACCCTGTCATTTCTATTGCTTTAAGGCGCATATTTTAAACACTCCTTGTTTTTACTTTAAACCGTTCCGCAGGGGCAGGTATAAGCCTTACCTCTTTTGCGTTGGTTTTTGTTTTTATGTATTCTGTTGCGGCAGAGCCGTGCCCCCGCAACATAGATATATCCTCTTTTTTTATTTCTGCTTCTAAAACCTTGCAGGTGCAATCCCCTGCCTGCTCTGCAATAATATCGGCATAAACCCTGCCCTTAACAAGCTCGCCAAGGGCTTGGTGGTTTGCACCCATAGGGGCGTTTGCCAAATTTTCGGATGCGTGCAGACCTATACGCAAAACCTTTACACCTGCTTCTAAAAACAAGCGGTAACAGCTTGCGGTGCGAACTACGGCAGCTTCTAAGCTTAACGGGGTATATTCACCGTTTTTAGCCATATGGTAAAGCTTTGTGTTTTCGAAAACCACGGTGGGGTATATTCTTGCTTCCTTGGCACCCATTTTTATTATATCCTTGGCGGTTTTAAGCTCGCTTTCGGGGGTGGCGTTGGGTAACCCTATCATCATTTGCCCGCCAAAGGTAAAACCCTTTTTTGTTATAAGGCTTGCGGCGTTAAAGGAATCCTTCGCGGTATGCCCCCGCAAGCAGGCGTTTAGAACGCTTTCGTCGGTGCTTTGAACCCCAAGCTCTATATGGGTAACGCCGTATTTTGCAAGTAAATCTAAAACCTCTTCGTCGATTTTATCGGGGCGGGTGGAAATGCGTATGCTTTCTGCCACACCCTTTTTTATATAGCCCTTTGCGGTTTGCAAAAGCGATTCCATCCTATGCCGTTCTATGGCGGTAAAGCTGCCGCCGAAAAAGCCTATTTGGCTTTC
>JAFYOG010000224.1 GCA_017560285.1 Clostridia bacterium | reverse complement strand
TATTCGGTAATACCTGCATTAAGATATACCTCGGCGGGTTTACCTTCTGCATCGGTAGCGTAAGCGGTGTTTTCGGTGGTATAGCCATCGGGACAAACAAGCACGGAAAGCTTGTAGCCATCGGTGATTTCGTTATCGAAGCTTACAATGCCCTGATCGTTGCTTTCCTTGAAAATGCAAGAATCCTTGCAAAGCTGGATATAGGCGCCTTTAACGGGGTTGCCGTCTTGGTCGATAACGGTTACGGTGAAAGCGGCGGTTACTTCGGGGGTGGAAGGTATGCTGCTTTCGTTGTTTTCGGATGTATCGGAAGTATCCGAAGCGGGATCTTCGGTAGTTATGTCGATACTGCTTTCGTTGTTGGCAGATTCATTGCCGCCGCAAGCGCAAAGCGAAACGAGCATACCCAACGCGAGGAGTAAAACGAATAGTTTTTTCATAATATTAATCATCCTTTCGCGGGATTATTTGATGTCGCTTATGTTCAAAATTGTAGTTTGTTTATAGTTATCGTCGCAGAAAAAGCCGAAAAGCTTATTAAATTCGCTTGTATTGGTTATACTGCCCACGTGGCAATATGCCATTGTGCCGTATTTATCGATAACTATTGTGGTAGGAAACGCTGTAATATTGAGCAATCGAGCAACAGAAGAATCGGAAGACACCATAGGGAAGGTTAAGCCAAGTTCGTTAGCATAGGCGCTGACGGTAGCGTTGGTACCATCCGTGGGGTTAACTGCTAATATTTCGATTTTGTCTTTATATTGCAGATAGGATTCCTGCATATAGGGGAATTCGTTACGGCAGGGGCCGCAACCGATAAACCAAAAATTAAGCACCACTGCCCTTTTGGTTTTTAGAAGTTCGGAAATTTTATAGGTATTGCCGTTAACGTCGGTAAATTCCAAATTGTAGAAGGGGCCGCCCAGCTTTAACACGTAGGAGTCGGCATCCTTTATATCTACAAGCTGTGCTTTTAGCTTAAGCTCGGCAGAAGTATTATCTACGGTATAGCTTTCTTCGCTGATATAGCCAACGGGAACATCCTGTAATACTACGGTATAGCTGTTGTTGGCATAATCGGAAAATTTAAAGCTGCCGTCCTTTTCGGATACACCTGCCCAGGCTAAATCGGTTTGTTCTTTATCGTTATAAACGTATACCCTAACGCCTGACAAAGGCATACCGCCTTCGGTGGTTACGCTGAGGGTATATACAACCTTTTCTTGAGAAAGGTCAGACACGGTGGTATCTGCGGGGCCGTTTGAACAGCCACCGCAGATAAGCATTACCATTGAAAGTAATATTAAAACCAGTTTTTTCATTTGCACACCTTATTCGGCATAGCAACACATAAGCAACCAAGCAATTTCGGTGTTTATAGAAAGATCGTTTATACCGCGTTCGTCCTTAAAGATATAACCGCTGCTTTGAGGATTCCACCAACCAACGTATTCACCGCGGTTTTGGATAATGTGCTTTAGGTCTTCGGTAAGGGGATATACACCCTCGGTTTCGTCTGCGCAATCGATATATTCCAAAAGGCATTTATCGTAGCTTACCTTCTTTGTGAAGTTGCCGTCGTTATCGTAGAAATAACGGGAAACACCGGAACGGTCGAGAATATTGTAGAAGCATGCGATATAATCGCTGTCTTCGGTAAGACGAACCAACACGATGGGACCGTCGGCAGAATTAAGGTGATAGAAG
>JAFYOG010000223.1 GCA_017560285.1 Clostridia bacterium | reverse complement strand
TTTCCGTCGAAAATTAAAGCTTTTCCCATGGTTTTTACCCCTTATAATTAATCATAATTATTGTACCACTATAATACCGCAAAGTCAATAAAAACCCCTGCAAAATGAAAAAAGAAAAAACACCGTTTTGCGGTGTTTTTCTCTGTTTTTAATTTAGATTTTTAAAACCTTCAAGTAATCGAGGATGGAAAGTACGATACCGCAAAGTGCGTAAAGACCAACCAAGCCGCTGACGATATAGAAGATAACGCCCAACACGGGAATAGTGCCGAACAAGCTGAGGATCGCGCCTACAACGATAGATGCAACAAAGTAAAGCACACAGTTAATAACGAGCGCGATAACGTCCTTCTTTTCTACGAAGGAGAAGGGGAAAATCTTTTTAATGATATCCATTGCAAAGCCTCCAATATTAGTTTAATTAAATTATAATACAATGCTATGCTAAAATCAAGGTTTTTTTGTAAAAAAACAGAACAAACCACTACCATTATATGAACGCGGCTTGTTTTTGGTAAAAAAATAAAGGTTTTTTCGTCAAAATTAACGGCTTTTTGCTATTTGGTTTGGGTATAAATGTATCGAATTTAGAAAAAATATACAATTTCGTAAAACACTTGAAAAACTGTTTTTAAAGTGATATTATCACTCTTGTCGAATTTTAGTTATATAATTTTTGATATAATATTTTTAGGGAGATTCAGTTATGGAAAAAATGAGCATTCTAATGCCCATAGGCATAGCTATGACAGCAGGTCTTTTGCTTTCCCGTTTGGTAAAAAAGCTAAAGCTTCCTGCGGTAACCGGCTATCTTATTGCGGGTATTTTGGTGGGCCCTTATTGCTTGGGTCAGCTTGCACAGCTTTTGGAAATTCCGTGGCTTGGCTTTATCGATGAACACGCCGTTAAGGGCAACACCGTTCTTTGCGACGTTGCGCTTGGCTTTATCGCTTTTGCCATCGGCGACGAATTCCGTATTTCCTCGCTTAAAAAAATCGGTAAGCAGGCAACCGTTATCGGTATAGTTCAGGCACTTGTTGCCACCGTTTTGGTAGATGCAGTGCTTATCGGTATATATTTTATGTTCCCCGGCGCAATTTCTATGGAAGCCGCCATCGTTTTGGGCGCAGTTGCAACCGCAACCGCACCTGCCGCAACGTTAATGGTTGTTCGCCAATATAAGGCAAAGGGTAAATTAACCGATATTTTGCTTCCCGTTGTTGCTATCGACGATGCCGTTGGCTTGGTAGTGTTTGCAATTTCTTTTGGTATTGCAAAATCTATGCACGGCGGCAGTATGGATATCGCATCCGTGCTTATTAACCCTCTTTTAGAGGTTGTCCTTTCCTTGATGTTGGGCTTCGTTATGGGCGTATTCTTCAGCTATGCCGAAAAATACTTCAATTCCAACAGCAAGCGTCTTATACTTTCTATCACATTTGTTATAATGTCGGTTGCACTTTCTATGTACACCCGCGAATTCCATATCGCAGGTATGGATATCCACATTAAGTTCTCGTCCTTGCTTGTATGTATGATGCTTGGTACCGTGTTCTGCAATATGTGCGATTTCTCTGATGAAATTATGGGCAAGACCGACCGTTGGACAGCGCCCTTGTTCCTTTTGTTCTTTGTGCTTTCCGGCGCAGAATTAGATTTCAGCGTGTTCGGCAGCCTTTCGGTAATCCTTATCGGTATCGTATATATCCTTGTTCGTGCCGCAGGTAAAATGCTTGGCGCGGCA
>JAFYOG010000222.1 GCA_017560285.1 Clostridia bacterium | reverse complement strand
TATATTGATAATTCCATATTAAAAATTCTAAAATCACGCGACTGTAAACCAAGTCATAGTATTATACTACTTTTCTTTACAAAAAGCAATAGTATGTTAACTAAATAAAGTATTTTTTGTTGGTAAATAAAAGAAAAGAACCGCAAAAATGCGGTTCTTTCTTATTTGGTGGAGCATAGGGGATTCGAACCCCTGACCCCAACACTGCCAGTGTTGTGCGCTCCCAGCTGCGCTAATGCCCCATTGGGTGTATAATATCATATATACGACCGATTGTCAACCGCAAATTTCTATTTAGCAATCTTGGGGTTATCGGTTCTGTCAAGAAGATAATCTATGCTTACCCCATAAAAATCCGAAAGCTTTATAAGCACTTCTGCGGTAAGTGAAATCACTCCCGTTTCGTATTGGGAATAGGTATTCTGCGATACGTTAAGAACCTTGGCAAGCTCCTTTTGCTTTATATCCCTATCCTCGCGTATGCCCCTTAAATTTTTAAACTGCATAATCATCACCTCGTAATTATTATGCAATATCTTGATTACAGATATTGACATTTATCTGTAATACAGATATAATTGTTTGTATCTTCCCCAAAAGGCGGCGATTTATTTGGAAATAGGGAAAATTATAAAGGAACAACGAATAAAAAAGGGGCTGACCCAAAAGGAATTGGCAGAACTGCTTAAAGTTTCCGCACAGGCAGTTTCAAAATGGGAACGGGGCGGCACGCCCGATATTCTGCTTTTGGTGCCCTTGGCAAAGGCTTTAGGCATAAGCCTTAATCTGCTTTTGGATTATGCAGAAAATGATTAAAGGATTGGGTCGCCCAATCCTTTTTTTATTGCCTATTTTTTATTTTTATGTTACAATCAAAGCGATAAATAAAGTTCTCTGAACCGTTGCATCGATTCCGCCATATTGCAAACACCGTTAAAGCAGGTTTCGGCGGTGAAGGAATGCAGATATTTATCTGCCTCTAAGGTTAAATAGCCTTTATAATTTATATCCTTTAGCGCCCTTGCCACGGCGGCAAAATCTATTTGCATTGTAAAGGGCAGCTGGTGGGAATCGTTAATTAAATCGTTATCGTGTATGTGCAATGCACAAAGACGGTGGTTTAGGGCGTGTATCATCTTTACCGCAGAGGTTTTTGCGCCCTGCATTTCGGCGTGGCCTATATCTAAGCAGGCAACCAAAAAGCTGTCGTTTACCGTATCGATATGGCTTACAAAGCTTTCGGGGGATGAGCAAGCGGCGGCACAGACACAGCGGTTTTCGTTATCCCAGTTCCACATATTCTCGGTAGCAAGCTTTACGCCGCAACCCTTTGCAAAAGGCAAAAGGCTGTGGTAAAATTCGGCATTTTGTTGGGGCGTGCTGTTGTTATCGGGGTGAACCACGCATATGCTTCCCCCTGCCTCGGCAGTGGCTTCGATAGCCCGCTTTAGGCAATCCAGCACCGCTTGGTCGTTAACGGGGAAGGGCGCGTGGGATTGGTTGCAGTGTATGCCCAAATCGTTGCCGATTTGGCGCAATTCTCTTGCAAAGGCTAAATAATTGCTTTTGTTAAGCGGGTGGTCGGCGATTGTGCCCTTGTGGGTGACCCAATCGTAATTGACCATATCAAACATAGAAAAATCCCAAGCATCGAACCCTGCTTTTGCAACGTATTCAACGGCTTTTTGCTCGCCCACCAGCTTGGCGGCAGAGCCTATTTCGGTAGAAATTTTCATATAAAACACCTCGCTTTAAATTTATTTTAACAGATATGCGGGAATAGTCAATAGAAAGGCAGAAAAATGAAGGGCAGATATTATTCTTTAAACGAATATTTGCAATCTGAATTTGGGGAAAAGGTCTATAAGCTTGCCCTCGATTTGGGGGTAACCTGCCCCAACCGCGACGGGCGTTTAGATACCCGCGGTTGCATTTTTTGTCTGGCGGGAAGCAGCCATTTTGCGGCGGCAGAGGGTGATATTAACCAAAAAATAGATAAAGCAAAGGCGCTGGTAGCTAACAAAACCAAGGCGAACAGGTTTATTGCCTATTTTCAAAGCTATACCAACACCTATGCGCCCATAGAATTTTTAAGGCAGAGCTTTTTTGCAGCGGCAAGCCGCGCCGATATTGCGGCCATATCTATTGCCACCCGCCCCGATTGCTTGGGGGCAGAGGTTTTGGATTTGTTAAGCGAAATAAACGCAATAAAGCCCCTGTGGATAGAGCTTGGGTTGCAAACAAGCAACGCCGAAAGCGCAAAATACATACGACGTTGCTATGAAAACGATGTTTACATCGCCGCGGTGGCAGAGCTTAAAAAGCGGAACATTACGGTTATAACCCATATAATTTTAGGTCTGCCCAACGAAAGCGAAGCCGATATGCTAAACAGCGTTAAGTTTGCGGTTACGGCAGGTACAGACGGCATAAAATTACAGCTTTTGCATATTTTGCAGGGCACGGATTTGGCAACCGATTACCAAAAGGGCAATTTTAGCACCCTTAGCTTAGAGGAATACACACAAATTTTGTTTGAATGCCTTAAAATTATCCCGCCCGAAATAGTTGTTCACCGCCTTACCGGCGATGCGCCGAAAAAGCATTTAATTGCGCCCCTGTGGAGCGGCGATAAAAAACGGGTTATAAATTATATCAACCGCCAAATGGAAGAACAAAATATTGTTCAGGGAAGCGGGAGAGAATGAAGAGTGAAAAGTGAAGAGAGAATAGAAAAGGAAAGAAGGTTTTGCGTTTTGCAAAACCTTCTTGGTTTTTATGTTATTTATTATTTAATTGTATAAGTACCGAAATATGCTCTCTTTAGCAACAAATAATCACGGGCATCCAGCTTGCCGTTGCCGTTAATATCGGATACTGCATCGGCACAGGTTAAGGTATAGGTGCCGAAATATGCGCGCTTAAGAAGCAGGTAATCTCTTGCATCTATCTTGCCGTTGCCGTTAACGTCGCCTACCACATATTCGGGGTCGGGGGTTTCTTCCTTAAGGGCGGGGATAGATTCCTCGTCCATTGCATAGCCGCAAACGGTGCAACGAAGCTCTTTTTTGCCATCGATGCCTATTTGGGGCTGGGTTACGGTTTCCCATCTGCCGT
>JAFYOG010000221.1 GCA_017560285.1 Clostridia bacterium | reverse complement strand
TAAAGAAGTTTTAGGAGAACTTATTGCTTATTCTACTTTCTTCGATAAGTATAGAGATAGCGTAGCAAGTGATATTACAGGCGCTGTAAACGACGTGTTTTTGCAATCGCAAGGTCAATCTGCCGGTATAAAAAGCTATGGGTTGGTTGTAGACTTAGCCGTTGCGTACTTTAAGGAATAATAAAAAGCTCTAACCGATAAAGGTTAGAGCTTTTTGATTTATATTATTATCAATTCTATGGCTGTAAGGGCAAACAAGAAGCCAAAATTCAAAGCCGAGAACTTTAAAATATAGCTGCCGGTTTTGCCGGGTTGATCCTTTGAATATTCGCGGAATGTAATTAGGCTTGCCAACGAAGCTATTAACGTACCCACACCACCTATATTTACACCTATAAGCAACGACGGATAATCGGTTGTAAAATTAGAAAGTAATACCGCAGAGGGTACGTTACTTATAAATTGGCAAGAGATAACGCTGAACAGTAGCGTGCTTTTTTGCATTAAATGCGAAAGCAATTCCTTAACCGGCTCTATACGCGCCATGTTTCCTGCAAATATAAAAAAGAATACGAATGTAAGTAGCAATGGATAATCTACGTCTTTTAATGCTTTCTTATCGGTAAAAAACAGCACACAGGGGATTATTACAAGCCCCACCCAATAAGGTATACCTCTAAAAACAATAGCGATAGAAAGCGCAAACAGCAGCAATAACAGCACGGTGCGTTTTTTAGGCAGATATATTGCTTCGTCGTTTTGTTTTATAGGTGTACCGGGAACAAATAAACAGCAAACGGTAATTAATGCCACAGAAATAATAAAAGGCAAAAACATAATCTGCACAAACTCTGTATCGGGAATATTAAAACGCGAATACAAATATAAGTTTTGCGGATTACCGAAAGGTGTAAGCATACCGCCTAAATTCGCGGCGATATTTTGCATTATAAAGGTAAACGCCATATGCTTTTGCATATTGGTGGTTTTTAGTACTAAATATCCCAAGGGCAAAAACGTTAACAACGCCATATCGTTGGCGATAAGCATAGAACCGATAAAGGTGATATATACCAACGCCAAAACAGCAGTGCGTATTGTTTTAAAACGTGCAACAAGCTTACCTGCAAGCATATAGAAGAAATTTATATTCCGCAACGCACAAACCACGGCCAAAACGCAAAACAAGCATGACAGGGTTTTAAAATCGAAATAACTTATATATTCCTTATCTATGGGGACAAAGAACATGGTAATTAATGCGGCAAAAAATGCAATTACCATAACCGTGTTCTTTTTTACAAAAGTTAATGCAGTTTGCAAAAATATCACTCCCCCTTTTTAGTATATTCCGAAATGGAATTATATCACCGCAACAGGAATTACACAACTGTAAAGTTTCATAAATTTTACAGTTTTTTTCATTCCTAATTATAATAAAAATAAAAAGCCGCAGCAAGCGGCTTTAAATTGCGGTTATTTTACTATAATGCGGTTTCCGCACCGGGTTAGATTATCACAACGCTGACCATTTTTATAAACGGTGTAGCTGTTGTTGTTTATCTCTATATCGAATACCCCGTTGCATATTTTAATTTTTGAAAGCTTAATGTACCCTAAGCCCTTAGGCAATACAGGAACGAAGGAAAAGGACGTTAAGCTTTCGGGCATAATACCAAGTAGACCTTCGGTTATAATTCTTACAAACAACGCACTTTCGCCTGAAAGATGCCTCTTATCACCTTCGGGATAAGCTTCTACCGCATAGGGAACTCTGTCGCACAGCAGTCGCTTATGACAATAGTTAAATAAAGGTTTTATAATTCTATCTCCTGCACCTGCAAGGAAAGCGCACTTAATACCGTATAGGGTTGAACGGTCCCAAATTGTATCGGACTTATTTTCATTCGACCGTTCACAGGTAAGCATACCTTCTTCTATCCATAAATAGGGCGAAAGCATAGCATTTAAAGTATCCTCTGCGCGGGTATTAATTCCCATACACAAGGGCAAGCATATCCAGGCGCGTAAGGTATCGTATCCTTTGGAATAGCGGTAAGTATTAAAGCCGTGCAATTCCGCGCCGAAATAGCTCTCGATAGCAAGCTCTAATTCCTTTGCGCGGCGATTATATTCCATTGCGGTTTGGGTATCGCCCAAGGAATCGGCAAGCTGTGCGGCAAAAATCAAACCGCCGTAGCACAAGGAAGAGGTAGAAAGATTTGCTTTTTTATCGGTAGGAAATCTGCCCTCTAATTCGTCGGAATCGGAACCGATAACTCCTTCGGGAAGCTTTTTCCTTTCGCAATATTCGGCGCACCATTTTATTGCCGGATATAGCTCTTGGGCAACCGATTTATCGCCTAAATACAAGCAAAACAGCGAACAGCCATATAAATACATAGCCGCATCTCCCCTGTCGCCTGCGCCCTCCCAAACGTCTAAGCCTTCGGCAATAATAGACGACGGTAAACGGTAATAGGTATCTGACATAAAGGGAATGTAGGCTTTATATGCATTTACAGATGCTTCTATATCGATTTTATCGCCTGTCATTGCAAAGTGGGGGCCTGCATACTCGACCTCGTCATTACACCAAATTGCGGCATAATACGCGTGGCCACCGGGGCTGTGATATTTGCCCGTTAAGGTTTCGAAAATGCTTTCACCTGCCCTAAGCTTGGCAAAACGTGCCATAAGGTCAAGAACGGGATTATCGGTTTCCAGCACCAAAGCATCGTCGCAAAGCTGAGAAATACGTTGGTATCTGTTGTTAAGCTCGGTCAACGGATTATTATTTACCGCTTTGGTAGTCAAAGAAGAAATATAGCTTATTTGTATAAGGTAACAACCGTTAATATAATCTATATTGTATTTTATTCTGTTTTGGTATATCCCCTTCGTTCCGCGATCATAGGAATGAACATAATCTTGCGGAATGCTTAATTCAAGCTTTGCACTTTGGGGAATATATACGTATATTAATTCGTTGGCGGCAAGAGCTTCTGACGACGGAAAAAATTTATGGGTAATTTCATAACCCTCGGCAGTAACGGAATTTGCCGTTAAAATACCGTCGAATGAAAAGGATTTTGCATATTCGGTAATTTGCTTACCGTCTATTAAAATATACGGTCTGTCTTCGGCGGATAAACAAAAGCAATGGGTGGCGTGGGTGTCGTTTGGAATTTTGCGCAAGGTTGGATAATAACACTTTTGCGAAAGCGAAAGACAACCGTTTTTATCGGCGCCGTAAGCAAGAATATAATCGCAATACAAGCCACTCATTTCTATATCGTCGAAATGGGGTGTTGTTTCTTTATTTACGTTCCAAATTATAGAATTACCGTTAATTTCCCAAATTTGTTTTGCCATATCATACCTGCCTAAGCTTGATATTTTAATTATATATTTCTTATCTATAAATGTCAACAATTTAGAAAATCACAAAAAAATAAAAGCAGGAACTTGTTCCTGCTTTTGGGAATAATGTTTAACTTTGATAGAATTAATAGGATGCACCCCGGGGTGCATTAGATTATCTAAGGCAGACTGCTCCGTCCTTTCTGCGTAAACTATGGTTGAAAGCTTAAAACTGTCTTTTGTTAATTGTCCCAATTGCTTGAAGTGCATTTGTAATATCTCCTCCAATTCTGTTGGTGCAGAATTGAGCAGGGAAACTTCTTATCAAATCAGCTTCTATACCATCAGACATTTTCTTTTTCCATGCGTAGATTCTTGTGGTATCCAACGCTCGGAAGAAATCAACCGAAAAAGTGGATTTGTTCCAGGCATACATGGGGAACAACGTTCTGTCAAAGGGCTTCGTATTTGACCAATGCTGCATGATGCGCTTTTTGATATCTTCGGTCTTGCCGATGTAAACTTGCTTGTATTCATCAAGCACCATGATATAGAAACCCTCAACACCAGAAAAATCATTCAAACTGGTGACTTCTGCAAATTGTTTGTATTTGGACAGAAAAGAAGACAGTGCAGCAACAAAGGCAGTCTTGTCCAGTTTGGAAAAATACTCCATGTTAAGATCGAAGTTTTTCAAGCACAGTTCACGATATTCGGCGCACCAGCTTTCAGAATATGCGCTGCCCTGTTCATCTGCATATGCCTCCATCTCTGCCAATGATTCAAAATAAGGTAGCGAAGGTTTTGTGCTGATAAGGGCAAATTCGTCCCTTGTCAAAATAAAAGACTTACCCCTATTGACAAGCTTGACACCAAAATGTTCCATTATTATACCTCCAATTGGTGAAAGGACAACAATTTTGTAGTTCTCTCTTATGGATGCCTAGTGATAATTTGTACCTATAGAAAATTATCTTTGTGTAGGCTATAAGAAACATATCATAAGATATGTCCAATAAACAAGCGCAATTTGAAAGTAATTGCTATTAGTTGAACACTCTATTTGATTTTGTCTATTAGCTGAACGCAAAACAGTATTCGCTGAACGCATCCTCCTATTAGGTGAACGGAGCAAAAAGGAATCGTTCAGCGAAAACCAAAATTTTAGCTACCCTTTTATGGATCAAAAAGAAAACAATCCAAAATTGTTCTTAAAATGCCGTAAATATGGGTGATTTATAAAATATAAGAAAGGAAAATCCCACCCCAACTCTATCAAAGTCAGGGTGGGAACGTGGTGCCGATGGTGGGGGTCGAACCCACACGGTATCGCTACCACTGGATTTTGAGTCCAGCACGTCTGCCAATTCCATCACATCGGCATATTCAATTTCTCGAACGAAATGTATTATATCACACTATTTTTAATTTTGCAAGAGTTTTTTTACATATTCTCAAGTTTATCTTAATTGACTTTTGGTATCCTATATGTTAGAATACTGTAAAACGTATTTTAGGAAAGAAATTATGAATAAAAACAACGGAATTTTTAATAAATTAAAAAAAGCAATCGGCAATACCACGGTTATTGACGAAGCAAAAATGACTGTAAAAAAGCGTAGCATTACAAAAATCACAATAACATTCTTTATTGTGTTTTTTATCGGCTCTATGCTTTCCAACTTTTTGCTCGGTCTGCCTACCACGGTATATTTAATGTCGAACGATGCATTTAAGGAAGCATTTAACAGCGCAACAATCGACCAAGCAGGGCTTAACGCTTTAATTACCGACACGTTAAGCAAACTGCCTACGTGGTTTAATTCTTTTGAATTATTTGCAACAATAGGCGCTTTAATTGTGTGCATAGGTTATTGCACCAAATTCGAACGCCGCCGTTTGTTCACTTTAGGTTTTGTGCGCAAAGGCGCTGTAAAAGAAGCATTGTACGGTTGGCTTGCAGGGTTTGTAATGTCCTCTGTCGTTTACGGTATTATGCTTTTAAGCGGTCAAATGAGCTTTGGCGGGTTTAATTATAACGTTTCTTACTTTACACTTATTGCATTTTTCTTTGGCTGTATTGTTCAGGGGTTCAGCGAGGAAGTGTTGTTCCGCGGCTATTATATGGTTTCGGGCGCTACAACGGGCAACGTAATTACCGCTGTATTTACAAGCTCTGTGCTCTTTTCTGTTTTGCACGTTGCAAACGAGGGTATAACCGCATTGGCTATTGTTAATATATTATTGTTCGGGCTGTTCAACGCTTTGTACTTTATTCGCCGCGGCAGTATTTGGAGCGTTGCAATGTTCCACGCTATATGGAATTTTTCCCAAGGAAATATATTCGGGTGCAACGTTAGCGGTATAAACTTCGGCAGTTCTTTATTTACATCTATAGATAACGGCGGCAATAATTTGTTCAGCGGCGGAGCGTTCGGCCCCGAAGGCGGTTTGGCAGTAACCATCGTTTTGGTGATCGGATTAACCGTTTTATACTTTATGAAAAACAAAGACGTTTACCCCGAAATAGATTTTAGCAAAGAATTTTACAGCGCATTTTAATTGTTGACAATTTGACGAATTAATGCTATAATCCCTTTCGTGCCTGCAAAAGCGGGTGCATGCTGGAGTGGCGCAGTGGTAGCGCAATTGATTCGTAATCAATAGGCCGTGGGTTCAAATCCCATCTCCAGCTCCATAAAAAAGACAGGCGGTTGCCTGTCTTTTTTATTTTATATTTTGGGCTTGAAATAACAAATTTTCTCGTTCGTTGCTAACTTTTTCTTTTATTACAAGCTGTAAAAGCTTATTAAGTATTGTTCCTATATTTTTACTTTCGATCCCCAAATTTATAAGATCTGCACCGTTTATGGCTAATTCCGATATGGATAAGCAATATTTTTTTGATAACACATCATCAATTTTACAATCTTTATCCTCGCCAAAAATTATACGGCGATAGTTTGCCACATAGGCGGCGTTTTCCCTGCCTAATGCAGAAATATATTGCTTGATTGCTATAATATCATTTGGAATTGGTTTGGATGACAACAGCAATGCACACTTTTCT
>JAFYOG010000220.1 GCA_017560285.1 Clostridia bacterium | reverse complement strand
GCAAAGAAATCCGATTAACAAATCATTTTATGCGTCTTAAAGGTATATACGTAAGGAAAAACGAAGAATGAACGGATATATAGATTTACATACCCATTCCAACTGCTCGGACGGCTCGATGACACCTACCGAGCTTGTTGCGCACGCTGCAAGCAGAGGGTTAAAGGCTATTGCTTTGTCAGACCACGATACGGTTGCAGGTATTGACGAAGCAATAAAAGCGGGTGAAGAATACGGCGTTGAAATCGTTCCCGCTATAGAGTTTTCGGTTCAATCCGATACCGAAACCCATATTCTTGGCTTTTTTATTGATCATAAGCATCCAAAGCTATTTGAAGCGTTGGAAAACATAAATAAGGTTCGTTGGGAACGCACTGTAAACACCTGTAATAATCTGCGCAACTTAGGGTTTGATGTTACCATAGAAGAGGCGTTGGAGCTTGCACCTTCGGGATTGATAGGCAGAGCCCATTTTGCCAAGATTTTAGCTAACAAAGGTTATACAAGCAGTGTGAAGGAAGGGTTCGATAAATATCTTGCCAACGGAAAACCTGCTTATGACGGAACCCAATATTTAACTGCAGCTGACGCTGTCAAATTAATTCGTGAAATCGGCGGTCTTAGCTTTGTTGCGCACCCCCATTTGATCCGTCTTGACGATGCAAAGATACGTGAGTTTTTAACTGAATTAAAAAACGAAGGTCTTTGCGGTATAGAAGGGTATTATAACGAATATTCTGAAGAAATGCAGGTTTATTTCCAATCTGTTGCCAAGGAATTAGGGTTGGAAATTTGCGGCGGCACCGATTTTCATGCAAAGATGAAGCCTCATATAGAAATAGGCATAGGTCAGGGTAATATGGAAATTCCCTATGCTGTTCTTGAACGTATTAAACAAATTCGTTATAACAACTCCAATAACAAATAAACTATATTTTTTACAAAAATAGCGAACTAAGGTCGCTATTTTTTGTTGCTTTTTTATTGATTATGTGATATAATGACTATGAATTTGGCAAAGGAGCTATATCATGTTAAAAAAATGTGCGGCATTACTGCTTGCGATATCGATGTTATTAATACCTGTAATTACTGTTTTTCCTGCATCCGCAGCGGTAGATGGTGACGTTAACGGTGACGGAAACATAACCGTTACCGATTATTTGCTGGTAAAACGCCACGTGCTTGGCACAAAAACACTCACTTCTTCCCAAAAGAATGCGGCCGATATTGATAAAGACGGCGACGTTGACAGTATCGATTATATTATGCTTAAGCGTATGGTTTTAGGCACCTTAAGCTCTAAAATAAGCACGGCAAAAACCGATGGCATCAGCTATTCTAAAAGCTATACAAAAGGTTTGGCTGCAAGTGGCACCTATCCCGATAGCGATAATATGGAATTAACCGATGGTTATATTCCTGCAGCGCCAGACATTCAAGACCCCGGCTACAGCGGCTATTATGGCAGCGATCTAACCGTTACAATTAATCTTGGATCTGCAGGTAAGGATATTTGCGGATTTGATATCTACTACTTGGTTTATCTACCTGCGGGCGTATATGCTCCCGCGGCAGTAACCGTAAGCGGTTCCAATTCCGCTAACGGAAGCTACACCCAGATTGCGCACAGAACTATTCCTTCTAACTCTGATGACGGTGTAAAAAAATACACTATTAAGCTTTCCGATACCTGCGATTATTCGTATATTAAGTTTGTATTCAAGAAGAATATAGGCTGGTTTTTCATTTCCGAAGCTGTTGTAAACGGTATTGTTGACGGTGTTGCCGAAAG
>JAFYOG010000219.1 GCA_017560285.1 Clostridia bacterium | reverse complement strand
ATTGCAGGAAGGATAGCACTGACGAAGTATATAGCAATAAAGCTTTGCCTTGTTTATTAGGTTTTCGGCGTTAAGCATAGAGGATATACCGTCGGGCTTGGGGTTAAACAGATGCTCCATAATGCGGGCTCTGTCCTCGGTGGGGAAGGTGCGGGAATATTCGTCCACGAACCAAACGTTTTTATCTTTAGATTCGCCCAAAAGGGTGTAATCCATATTCTTGGAATAATCGTCGTAGCTATAGGTATAGGCATTCCTTACGGGGGTAGCGGATTCCCAAACCGACATCCAATCGGTGCCGCCTTGGCTGATTACGTAATTTATACGGCGGTCGAAGGCGTGGGAAAGCTCGTGGGGGATATTGTATTCCAAGCTATTGTTAATATCGAAGGCGATAATTATATATCCGTCGATTTCGGACGTAACCGCCCCTGCGGTGGAAATAGATCCTGCACCCACACCGTAAAGGGTGCCGCACAAATAAAAGCGTATACCCTTATTGCTTTCCTGATAGGTTTCGCGAAGCATATTTTGGGGATATTTTGAAAGAACTTCGGCAGTTTTCTCCACCGCTAAATGAACCTTAAAGCTGTTTAGCTCTACTACGCCCACGTAATCGTGCAGGATAAAATCGTTACCCTCGGAAAAATACAAAAGCTCTATGCCGTAATCGGCGTAAATTTTATCTGCCAACAGCTTTGTTTGCTGTTTAAGCTCTTCTTCGGTGCATAAATAGCTTGTTATGCTTGTATGCTCGCTGTTTTGTGCCGCAGAGGGAAGGTCGAAGATATATACAAAGCTGCCGCGGGTGCTTTGGTCTATAATAAGGGCTGTGCCGTTGTTTAAAAGCTGAATATAACTGCCGTAGCTTCCCTCGGGAAGGGTTATGCGGGCATCTAAGGTGCCGTTGCGCAGGTTATAAAAATTATAGGCTCTTAGGTCGGAATAATCCTCGGTAACGGCATAGCCGAAATCCATTGCGGAAAGCGATTCCGTATTACCCAAGGTCATAAAGAATTTTTCGGATTGGATAGCGCTGTTTAAAACAAGGCCGTTGTCTGCGGGGGCAACGTACAAGGTATCGAAAAACCTGCCCGCACCGCCGGATTCGATTAAAACGGTTAATTCATCGGCAGAGGGGTTATATACCTTTACACCGTCGGTAAGGCTTAAAAGTATATTGCCCTGATAAATTTCCATATTGTAAATTTCTGTGGAGGACAATGCATTGGGCTGAGTTTTTTCGCCGGTTTGGAGATTTATAAGGCAGGGCGCGGTTTGGCTGCCATAGGAAATTAGGGCATAGTTGCCGTCGGGTGTAACGATGCCGTTGCTTACGTAATATTCGTTGGGCTCCGATTCCTCGTATTTAACAGTTTTTTCGCCGTTGGGGGTAACGAATTCTATTTTTAGATTGCTGTTGTCTATTAACCACACGTTTCCGTTATCTAAAACGCCCTTCGTGCCCCAATAGGGGCGGTCGAATTGAGATAAAAGCTCGCCCGTGGTAAGGGAATATGCAGAGCAAAGATGGTTAGGGCCATCGTAATAAAACAGATATACAACGTCCCCTGCCACAAAGGTGGTAAAGCCTTCGGCTTTGGGTAAATCCAGCTCTAAAGAATATAAATATTCGATATCGGTTTTTACGTAAGCTTGGGGAAGATTTGAAGGCAAAGGAAGCTCGCCCTGACCGTTTTTTGTGAAATAATCGGGTTCGGGCTCGGGTTCGGGGGGCGGAAGCTCTTGGCTGGTATCGGATATATCCGTTGAAGTATCAGAAAGGTCTTGAGATATATCAGCAGATAGGTCGGGCTGTTGGGTTGACGAGGTATCGGTGGTAGATGTACCGCCGCTTTGACAGCCGTATAAGCCGCTTATTATAAAAGCCGTTGCCAAAAGCAGGGCTAATATACGTAATTTCATATATATCATCCTTTATAATTTTATCTAACTTGATTTTATACCCGATAGTAAAAAATGTCAACAAAAAAGAGCGGGATTACCCGCTCTTTTAAAGCTTATTTAGAAATGGTTTCGGAAATGATGTGCAACACTTTATCGTAACAGCCGCCGCAGCCGGTAGAGCAGTGGGTGGTGTTCTTAACTGCTTCGAATACCTTTAAAAGCTCGGTTACGTCGCTGTGCTTGTGAATTTCATCTAAAATATCGAAATAGCTTACCGCGTTGCACTTGCAAACGATGTAGTTTTCGTTGGTTTTGGTATCTACGGGCTTAAGGTCGCAAACAGGGGGTTCAACAGCCTCTGCCATCCACAAGCCGTGAAGGTTGCAGTATGCATATACGGTAATGGGGGTTTCGCCGTTAAGAGCGAAGGTTGCAACGGGTGCATCGCCGGGGTTTAGATATTTCATATGACTGCCGCAGCAGGTTTTTACGCATATCCATTGGATAAAATGCTCTTCTGCCATAGGATGCTCTACAGAACCAACGGTTACGGTAATGCTGTCTTCGCCGAAGGTAATTACGGGCACGTGCTTTTCTTTAGAAGCATCTACACTGCCGGGTATAAGCTCGGTCATTTTACTGCCGCAGCATACCATAGGAACGCCGGAAGCGTTGATGGTTTCTACAAGGTTGCCGCAGGTTTCGCAGATATAAAATTTAGTGTTACGCATATGTATTCCTCCCGAGGAAAATTTTTGTTTGACTTATTATAACCCATAAAAAACAAAATTTCAATAGGTTTAGAAATTTTTATTGATAATTTTTATCAATACGAGCCGTTTATATAGCTTTCGGCATAATGGGCGGCAACGGCGCCGTCGGCAACGGCGGTAACCACCTGACGCAAAGCCTTTGTGCGAACGTCGCCCACGGCATAAACGCCCTCGATATTGGTTTTTGTGGTTTCGTCGGCGATAATATAGCCTTTATCGTCCAAGGCAAGAACGCCCTGTAAAAATTCGGTGGCGGGCTTTCTGCCTATGCTTATAAACACGCCGTCGCAATTAATTTCTTGGGTTTGGTTGGTTATAAGGTTTTGCACCTTTGCAGAGGTAAGCTTTATATCGCCGCATAAATCCTGCAATCGGCTGTTCCACAAAAATTCTATGTTTTCTGCCTTTTGCAAGGGTTCGTGATATATTTTCGTGGCACGCAAATTATCGCGTCGATGCACAAGATAAACCTTTTTTGCCAAGCGGGAAAGGTGCAACGCATCTGCCGCCGCAGAATTGCCACCCCCAACAAGGATTACGGTTTTATCTTTATAAAAATTGCCGTCGCAATGGGCGCAATAGTGCACTCCCCTGCCCAAAAATTCCTGCTCCTTGGGCAAGCCAAGCTCTTTTGGCGATGCACCCGTAGAAATTATTACGGTTTTTGCAAGGTAATTGCCAAATGCGGCGTTAACCTTTTTTATTTCGCCGCCGAAATCTACCGATATAACCTCGTCGTATTCGGTCTGTGCGCCAAAGCGCTGTGCGCCTGATTGCATTTTCATACCAAGGGCAAAGCCCTCTATACCCTCGTCGAAGCCGGGGTAATTATCGATAATATCGGTAAGCGCCATCTGACCGCCTGCGGATAGCTTTTCTAAAAGCAAGGTTTTTAGCCCTGCGCGGGCGGCATAAAGGGCGGCTGTATAGCCTGCGGGGCCGCCGCCGATTATTAAAACGTCGTAAATAGCTTCCATAACTCGCTCCTTTTATAAGGGGTTTAGTCTTCTAAAAGCTGTAAAATCCTTTGCTTGGGTATAGCACCCATAGAACGTTTTATAACATTTCCCTTTTCCATAACTATAAGCGTGGGGATAGAGGAAACACCGAAGGCCTGCGCAAGCTCGGGTTCCGCATCGACGTTAACCTTTGCCACGGTGTATTGAGGGTATTCATCGGCAATTTGCTCTACCAAAGGAAGCACCATTCGGCAGGGGCCGCACCAATCGGCATAGAAATCCAAAAGGACGCGGTTTTCGCTTGCTTTTATTTGGTCGAAATTGTTTTTGTTTACGGATATTGCAGACATTTTAATACTTCCTTTCTTTGTTAATTATTATGCCCGATATGCAATAAATTAAGCGTTGTAAAACTTTTTGATAATATCGCCTACGCGGATAAGGGTTTCGGGGTAGCCTGCATAGTAAGCGGTGGGATATTTGCCCACGAACTTGCCGAAGGCTTCTTCGTATGCATAATAACGGGGAACGTAGCTTTCGTCGTTAAAGAATTGGCTATCGATTTCCATTTCGAAGCCGATTAAGGCGTTGGACTTCTTTTCGCCGCCGATAACGTTAAATTCGGGGTCGAGAACTGCCTGACGTTCGATGCTCTTTGCGATAATTTCCAAGCCGTCCTTGCGGGTTGCGTTAAAGAAATAAGAGGGTTGGATAATTACGGTATCGAAAATGTTTGTAAGGTTTACAACGTAGCCAAGGTTACGGGAAGAGGGTGCCGCATCGTGGTAGTAAGGAATCCAGAGCATTTCTTTACCGTAGGCGTGAACAACCTCGGATACCTTGCGCATAGAGTAAACTATGGGGTTGTTAAAATCCTGTTCGGGTATGGTAGGGTCAAATTTAGTATAGCCGGAGGTTACGATATCTTCGCCGGTGTAATAGATACCCTGAACGTTGTTTTCCCAAATTTCGGGCTCGACGGTTCTTTTGATTGCGTGAACGCAGGAAACGTAGGATTCGGCAAACAAATGGGTTAAGGCGTGCAAGCATTCCGCCAAGGGAACCGAGAACCAAAGGCGAACGTTGGGCTTTATGGCAACCATACGTTTTGCTATATCTGCCGCGATATCAACGTAATCCTGAACGTGGTAGTTTGCGGCGAACTTGGGTTCGGCGGTGGCGAAATATTCGCCCTTTATAATTTCGTAACGGTTGGGGTCGCCCGCCCATTCCACGGGCATATTTTCGATATCCTCGCGGGTTAGGGCAACCTTTTCCACACCGTTTTCGTCGGTATAACGGTTATAGGTGGTAATGGGAATAAGCAAAACTTCGTCGGTGGAATCAAGAATTTGGCGTAATTGGTCATCGTTGGGGATAGTGTATTTGGTGTTGTAATTGCTGTTGTATCCGCAATAAAGCAATACACCTTTATTCATATGCTGTTTTGCAATAACTTCGGGAGTTCTCATAATTAATATTCCTTTCTTTACCTTTTATGATTTTATTATAACTGTATAAGAAAATATTGTCAACGAATTTTTTGCGTTATTGACAAAAGGTTTATATTTGTGGTACAATACGTTGATTAATTTTTGTTATCCGTTTGGGAGGAATATAAAATGAAAATTTACGAGGAATTGCAAGCCCGCGGCTTGATAGCTCAGGTTACCGACGAGGAACAGATAAGAGAGCTTATTAACAACGGCGGTGCGAAATTCTATATCGGCTTTGACCCTACTGCAGATTCTTTGCACGTTGGCCACTTTATGGCGCTTTGCCTTATGAAGCGCTTGCAGATGGCAGGTAACAAGCCTATTGTTTTGCTTGGCGGCGGTACAGGCCACATTGGCGACCCTTCCGGCAGAACCGATATGCGTTCGATGCTTACCGCAGAAACCATTAACCACAACTGCGAATGCTTTAAAAAGCAGATGTCCAGATTTATCGATTTCAGCGAGGGCGAAGCTATTGTTGTTAACAACGCCGATTGGCTTTTGAACCTTAAATACGTTGAGCTTTTGCGGGACGTTGGCGCTTGCTTCTCGGTTAACAATATGCTTAGAGCCGAATGCTATAAGCAACGTATGGAACGCGGATTAAGCTTCCTTGAATTTAACTATATGATTATGCAGGCTTACGATTTTCTTTACCTGCACAACAATTACGGCTGTAATATGCAGTTCGGCGGCGACGACCAGTGGAGCAATATGCTTGCAGGTTCTGACCTTATCCGCCGCAAGACAGGGGACGATGCGTTCTCGATGACCATTACCCTGCTTATGAACAGCGAAGGCAAAAAGATGGGCAAAACCGCCAAGGGCGCGGTTTGGCTCGACCCCAACAAGACTTCGCCCTTTGAATTTTATCAATACTGGCGCAACGTAGACGATGCCGACGTTATGAAGTGCATTCGTATGCTTACCTTTATTCCCATTGAAGAAATCGATGCAATGGAAAATTGGGACGGCAGCCGTATTAACGAAAAGAAGGAAATTTTGGCTTATGCCCTTACCGAGCTTGTTCACGGCGCGGAAGAGGCAGAAAAGGCAAAGGCGGCATCCTATGCGCTGTTTAGCGGCGTAGGCGACGACAGCAATATGCCCACCGTTGAATTTGCAGATGCAGATATCGCAGATGAGGGGGTTAACGTTATCGACCTTTTGGTTATGATGCAGTTGTGCCCCAGCAAGGGCGAGGCAAGACGTCTTTTGCAGCAGGGCGGCGTTACCGTAGACGGCGAAAAGGTTAGCGATTTGGGTATGGTTATTTCCAAGGCAAGCCTTAAAGAGGGCGTAAAGGTACGCAAGGGCAAAAAGGTTTATAAAAAGGCGATTATTGGTTAATATCACAAGCAGACTGCTTTTGCCGCAGTCTGCTTTTTTCAACTATTATTGAAGCGGCGTTTATTGACAGTTTTGAAAAAGCATTTATAATATAGGTATAACCGCTTGGAGAGATTTGATTATGACCAGAATTTTGATTGCAGAAGACGATACCGAGCTTAGAAAGCTTTTTGCCCACGTGCTGACAAAAAACGGATACGAGGTTGTTCAGGTTGGCAACGGGAAAGAGGCGTTGGAACGGCTTGAGGAAGAATATTTCGACCTGATAATTTCGGATATTATGATGCCGGTTACGGACGGTTATGAATTTGTAAGCATTCTGAGGGAAAAGGGCAACACCACCCCCGTTTTGATGATAACCGCCAAGGACGCCTTTGACGATATGCAGCAGGGCTTTAACATAGGCAGCGACGATTATATGGTTAAGCCCATTAACGTTAACGAAATGGTTTTGCGTGTGGGCGCGCTTTTGCGCAGAGCAAAAATGATTAACGAACGCAGGCTTACCATTGGCGAAACGGTTATGGAATGCGACACCTTTACGGTAAATTTTAAGGGCGAAAGCCTTATTTTGCCCCAAAAGGAATTTATGCTGTTATACAAGATGGCATCCTACACCGGAAAGATTTTTACACGGCAACAGCTTATGGACGAAATTTGGGGTTACGAGGCTGTTAGCGACACCCACACCGTTGACGTTCATATAGGCAGGCTAAGGGATAAATTCCGCGACAGCGAGGATTTTAAAATTATTACCATGCGGGGCGTGGGATATAAGGTTGTGAAGCTATGAGCAATAAAAGACGTATTGACCCAAAAAAATATCTTAAGCTTTCTAAAGAAAAAAGGAGCAAGCTTAGCCTTAGCGTTAGGCTTACCCTTTTTGTTTGCGCGGAAATTGTTTTTTGTATACTGCTTGCCATTGGGTTCGACGAGCTTATTGGGCACACCATTTTTAACGATTGGCGGGGCACCTTGGTTATAGAACTGCTTGTTGTAAGCGTTATTGTGGGAAGTATTGTAACGGGGTTCGTTTCGATTTATTTCTTTAACCCTATAAAAAAGCTTAGAGGCGCTATGACAAAGGTTGCCGAGGGTGATTTTTCGGTTAGGTTAGAGGCGGGAAAATCTACTTCATCGGACGTTAAAGAGGTGTTTGCGGGCTTTAATATTATGGTTAAGGAGCTTGAATCCACCGAGATTTTGCAAAGCGATTTTGTATCTAACGTATCCCACGAGTTTAAAACCCCCATTAACGCCATAGAGGGCTACACCACCCTTTTGCAGGGGTGCGAAAGCCTTGACCCCGACCAGCAGGAATACGTTGATAAAATTTTGTTTAACACAAAAAGGCTTTCTACGCTGGTGGGTAATATTTTGTTGCTTTCTAAGATAGAAAACCAGAATATTAAAACCAACGTAACCAAATTTAGGCTTGACGAGCAGATTAGGCAGGCGTTGCTTGCATTGGAGCCCGCTTGGGTGGAAAAGGATATAGAATTCGACGTGGAAATGGACACCGTTGATTATAACGGCAGCGAGAATTTGCTTATTCACGTTTGGAGCAACCTTATAGGCAACGCAATAAAGTTCAGCCCCAAGGGCGGTAAGGTTAAAATAGGGCTTAAGCAGAACGAAAGAATTGTGTTTACCGTAGAGGACAACGGTTGCGGCATTGCGGAAAACGAAAAAAGCCATTTGTTTGATAAATTTTATCAGGGGGACAGCTCTCATAAGCAAGAGGGCAACGGCTTGGGCTTGGCTTTGGTTAAACGTATAGTTACCCTTGCCGAGGGCGAGATTTTTGCCGAAAACACCGAAAACGGTTGCAAATTTACGGTTGTGCTTTAGTTCAATTATTGTTGAAAATAGGGTAAACCCGTTGACTTTAGGATGTTTTAAAATATAATAGATTTGTAATAATTTGTTTATATTTGGAGTTATTATCGTGGCAAGAAACGCTATTGCAAGACATCCTATAACCCCCACAAACCCAAAAACCGTTAAAAATATGCTTAACTGCGCCGCACTTGAGGACGGCGAAAAGGTTGCATATAAATACCGCGGAAAAGACGGGGTTAAAGAGGTTACTTACAGCGAATTCCGAAAAGATACCATATATTTAGGCACTGCCCTTGCAGATATGGGTATGGCTTGCGGGCACATAGGCTGTGCAGGCGAAAACAGCTATAATTGGATAACGGTTTTGTTTACCGCTTTGCAGGGCGAAGGGGTTTTTTGCCCTATTGATAAAGAACTGCCCGAGGGCGATTTGGCAAACATTGCCAACCACGGCGACGACGATATTATTTTTTGCGATAAAAAGCGAGAAGAAGCCTTTAGACGGGTTAGAGAACAGATACCCAACGTAAAATACTTTGTTTGCTTTGACCGCGAAGAGGACGAAGGGGAATTTTTATCCTACGCCAAGCTTATGGAAAAGGGCAAAGCGCTTTACGAAAACGGCGATGTGCGCTTTTGCCAAATGGAAACAAAGGACGAAAACGCCCTTAAGATGCTTATTTATACATCAGGCACCACGGGGTTGGCAAAGGGTGTTATGCTTTCCGAGCATAATTTAATTTCCCTTACCTATTACGGATTGCAGTTAACCACCACCCGCGAGGTTGTGCTTTCGGTGCTTCCCTACCACCATTCCTACGAAACGGTGGCGGATTTGTTGCCCAGCGTACACGCACGCAACACCCTTTGCATTAACGACAGCCTTAAGCGGGTTGTTAGAAATATGGCTTTATACCAGCCCCAGATTATGTACGTTGTGCCCGCGTTGTTAGAGGTGGTTTACCGCCGTATGCAGGCAGGCATAGAGGAAAAGGGCAAGGAAAAAACCATAAAGCGCGCTATTAAGCTATCCCGCTTTTTGCGTTGCATAGGTATTGACGCAAGACGTAAGATTTTTGCCGACCTGCACGCGCCCTTGGGGGGAAAGCTGGAAAAGATTATTTGCGGCGGTGCGCCCTTGCGTGCCGAGATTGCAGATTTCTTTGAAGATATAGGCATTATAGTTACCAACGGCTACGGTATTACCGAATGCTCGCCTTTGGTATCGGTTAATACCGATTTTATTAACGACCCCCGCACCGTAGGGTTCCCTATGAAGTGTATTGACGTGAAGATTGACGACCCCAACGAGGACGGCGAGGGCGAGATTTTGGTTAAGGGCGATATTGTAATGCTTGGCTATTATAAGAACCCCCAAGCCACCGCAGAGGTGTTTACCGAGGACGGATATTTCCGCACGGGCGATTACGGCAAGCTTACCAAAAAGGGGCAGATAGTTATTACCGGCAGAAAGAAGAATATTATTATTCTTGGCAACGGCAAAAACATTTACCCCGAGGAATTGGAAGAATATATAAGCAGCATTCCCTACGTTTTGGAAAACATCGTTTACGGCGAAAAGGACGAAAACGGCAACGAGGTTAACCTTGCAGTTCAGTGCGCAATAGATAAAGAGGTTTTGGAAAGCGCAAGCATAGAGGAGCTTACCGCAAAGCTAAAGCACGATATTTTTGTTGCGTTGGAAAAGCTGCCCACCTATAAGCAGATTAATACGGTTATTATAAGAACCGAGCCTTTTGTAAAAACCACCACCAACAAAATCCGCCGCAGTAAAGACGGCAGTCCTATGTAAAAATAAAAAGCTGAATGATTTTTATATCATTCGGCTTTATTTTTTGCTAAAAAATGTAGAAATATTTGCAAAAATAAGCTATAATAAATGTAATGTATTATTAAACAGCAGGGGACTTGTTTTATGAAGGACACAGAACGCCGCGCCGCCGCAAGGAATTTTGTTGAATATTGGAAAGACAGAGGGGACGAAAAGGGCGAAAGCCAATCTTTTTGGCTTTCTTTATTGCGCGATGTTTTGGGCGTAGACAACCCCGAAAAGACGATTATATTCGAGGAACGAGTTAAGCTCGACCACACCAGCTTTATCGACGGACACATTCCCTATACCCACGTGCTGATTGAACAGAAAAAGCGCGGGTTGAATCTTCGCGCCGCTATTAAGCAATCCGACGGAAGCTTGTTAACACCGTTCCAACAAGCCCAAAGATATTCTGCCGCGTTGCCCTATTCCCAAAGGCCGAGATGGATTATTACTTGTAACTTCGAGGAATTTCTTATTTACGATATGGAAAAGCCCACGGGTGAACCCGAAAGCATTTTGCTTTCTGAACTACCCAAAGAGTATTATCGTTTAGAGTTTCTTGTTGAAGAAAAGAGCGAGCTTTTGCACCGCGAAGAACAAATCTCTATAAAAGCCGGCGAGCTTGTGGGCAAGCTTTACGATGCGATTTTGAAGCAATATATCAACCCCGATGACGAAAAAACGTTGCGAAGCCTTAATATGCTTTGCGTTCGTCTTGTATTCTGCCTTTATGCCGAGGATGCAGGTATTTTCGGCGGTCATAATAAGTTCCATAACTATATACAGAGCTTTAATATAAAAGACGTTCGCCGTGCACTAATTGACCTTTTCAAGGTTCTTGATACCAAGACCGAGGAACGCGACCCTTATATGGACGATGCTTTGGCGGCGTTCCCCTATGTAAACGGCGGTCTTTTTGCCGACGAGGATATAGAGATACCCAACTTCACGCAGGAAATTGTAGATTTGCTTTTGCATAACGCCAGCGAGGATTTTGATTGGTCGCAGATTAGCCCCACAATTTTCGGTGCGGTATTTGAATCCACCTTGAACCCCGAAACACGCCGTAGCGGAGGTATGCATTACACCTCTATTGAAAATATACATAAGGTTATCGACCCGCTTTTCCTTGACGAATTGCACGAAGAGCTTGACGAAATCAAGGCATTAAAGCAGGAAAAGGCGATAACAAATCGCATAAACGCATTCCGTGAAAAGCTTGGCAATTTAACGTTTTTTGACCCTGCTTGTGGCTCGGGTAACTTTTTAACGCAAACATATATCGAACTTCGCCGTCTTGAAAACGAAGCCCTTGAAATTATGCAAAAGGGTGGTCAGATTGAGTTTGACTTTGGTGATATTATAAAGGTTTCTATCGGTCAATTTTATGGCATAGAGATTAACGATTTTGCCGTAACCGTTGCAAAAACCGCACTGTGGATTGCAGAATCCCAAATGTTAAAAGAAACCGAGGATATTTTACAAATTGACCTCGATTTTCTCCCTCTAAAGTCCTATGCAAATATTGTAGAGGGCAACGCTCTCCGTATTGATTGGGAAACCGTTGTGCCCAAGGATAAGCTCAACTATATTATGGGTAATCCGCCTTTTGTGGGTGCGAAACTATGCGATGCAAACCAAAGAAAAGACAAAGAATCCATTCTTGGCAAAGAGGGCGGTAAACTTGATTATGTAGCGTGTTGGTACAAAAAAGCAGCCGATTTTTGCCTTATGCTTCCTAATGTTGGAGTAGCTTTTGTGTCTACAAATTCAATCGCGCAAGGCGAGCAAGTACCGTTGTTATGGAAATCTATATTTGCGCTAGGATATACTATAAACTTTGCCCATACAACGTTTAAATGGTCTAGCCAATCTAACGAAGAAGCTGCGGTTCATTGTGTTATTGTAGGGTATTCAAAAACAGAAAAGAAACAAAAACTGATATACTACAAAGATCGAGTGAATGTCGTATCAAATATTAATGCTTATTTGATCAATGCCTCTAATGTTTTTCTGGAAAAACGCAGAAAACCATTGTGCAATACAATCCCAGACATGACAAAGGGCTCGCAACTGATTGATGGTGGGAATTTTATCATAAATTCCGAATCAGAAAAAGAAGAATTTATTAAATGCTATCCCGAATCAAAGCCATATATTTTTGAATATTGCAACGCAGATTCTTTTTTAAACAATCGCCCTAAAAAATATTGTCTGTTTTTAGAGCATTGTCCTCCTAATATTATCAAAAATTGCAAAGGAATATACGAGCGTGTGGAAAAGGTTTATCAGTATAGAAAAAACAGTGATGCTGAATTAACACGTTCGCTTCAAGACCGACCAACAAGGTATTTCATTGCAAACATACCCAAAGGCAACAGCGTGTTAGTTCCTGTAGTTTCTTCTGAACGAAGAAAGTATATTCCTTTAGGATATTTAACAAATGGCGTTGTTTACACAAACGCCACCAACTACATTGACGATGCATCGTTATTCCACTTTGGTGTATTGATTTCTAATGTTCACATGGCTTGGATGAGATCACTTTGTGGCAGATTAAAAAGCGATTATCGCTATTCAAAAGACATCGTCTACAACAATTTCCCGTGGCCTAATCCTACAGAAGAACAAAAGGCAAAAATTGAGCAAACTGCACAGGCAATACTTGATGCACGCGCGTTGTACCCCGATTGTTCTCTTGCCGATCTTTATGACGAGGTAGCGATGCCACCCGAGCTTCGCAAGGCTCACCAAGCCAACGACAAAGCGGTTATGCAAGCCTATGGATTCTGGGGCAAACTAAACTCCGAATCCGAATGCGTTGCAGAACTAATGAAAATGTACCAAGACTTGGTTGAATAAATGCAATATGGAAAAGAAATCTAAAATATCTTATATTCTGAAATCAAAACCCAATTCCGGCACATCAACTTTAGGACATCCTAAAATCGAAAATGATGGTAAAATTCTGTTAAGCACGTGGACTCTTAAAGATACCATTTTGTTTAATTATGGTCTAACTAAACAACAATGCGTCATTTGGGATTATGGATTGTATTGTATAATTAAAGTTAAAGACGAAAATTCATTTTTTCATAACTTATGTATACAAATACACCAATCTCCAAATGTCACTTTGGTCGATGTAGATATATCTGGAAGAATAAAACATAACATTGAGGTTTTAGAAGCGTTTGATTTGATATTTTCAAAAGAGACAAGCGACCCTAATCTTAAGTTGGTCTTATCTAAACAATACGATATAACAAAAACATTCGATGATATTTCTTCTTATTATTGCAATTTAATATATAAAAAACTAGATGCGTTTGACCGAAAAATGCGAAAGCTTTTGTATAATACATACTATATAGTTTTGGGAAAAAACTTTTCCGCTGAATTCAAATATTATAGCAGCAAAGGCAAACTAAAAAGACGAAAAGAAAACGCAATCACAAAAGAGCCATGTGACGATAATATTTTTTATATGTATGATTATTCGCAACTGATAGATATTCTTTTTGTAGATAAACGACATACTACAGAAAACATCGAAAAAACTGATTGGGAACTTTTTTTCCAAGATAAAATACCTATCAAATCTGCATATGAAGATATTTCAAATTTGAAAATTTACCGAAATAAAATAGCACATTGTAAATTGTTTTCTAAAGCGGATTATAAACAAACTGTAAAATTGCTTAACAAATATACGAGAGCTATTGATAAAGCAATCTCGCTTACTTATACCAATGATTTTCTCAAAGACTTCATAAAAGTTTTTTCGGCAAGTTTGGAAATCGTTGTTAAACGTTTTGTAGACGTATTGGAAAAATATCAAAAGGACAGCTAAATGCTGTCCTTTTTTGTTTTTAAAGCGTATTTATAAATTTGTTAAAGGCTTTTATACCATCGGGGGTGCGCTTATAGACCCCTGCATCGGTAAGAACCTGCAAGAACACCTTGCCGATTTCCTGCTGAAGTATATGCTCGGCGTTTTCGGCGTTAAGGTTTGGGTAAGCAGCAACAACTTCCCTTGCCCATTGGGCGTGGGATGCGATGGCGGGGTTGGCAGAAATATCCTCGTTATTAAGGATTGCCTGCTCTAACAATTTAATCTCGGTTTTAAGGCGTGCGGGCAATACTGCCAAGCCCATAACCTCGATTAAGCCGATATTTTCTTTTTTGATATGGTGCAACGAGGGGTTGGGGTGGAACACGCCAAGAGGGCGGGTTTCGCTGGTGATATTGTTACGCAACACCAAATCGCATTCGAACATATTTCCGTTCATACGGGAAATAGGGGTGATTGTGTTGTGGGGGGTGCCGTCGGTTTCGGCAAAAATGCCTGCATCGGCATCGGAATATTTACGCCAATTTGCAAGGATATGGGCACAGCATTTTGCCAGCTCT
>JAFYOG010000218.1 GCA_017560285.1 Clostridia bacterium | reverse complement strand
TTTATATGTGTAAACAAAGACGAAGAGCTTTTAGAATACGAGTATAGGAAAAATTAGGTTACACTACTTTTGCTTACTCTTACCTCGATTCTGCTCCGTTTGGTTACTCTTAGGCATGTAAAAAACCTCTTTTGTCTATCGGACAAAAGAGGTTTTTACAATTATATTTTACAGAAAAAACATTTTTATTATTGACGCGAAGCATTCTTGCTTAAAAAGATTATAAAGCACGAATCGCAAATAGAATACAGAACAACAAAACAGAACCCGACGCTGTAGAAATCTACTGCGAGTGGTTCTGTTTTTTATAGTGTATACGCTCTGCGCCTTTTTAGAAGCCGCATTTAATTATAATACAACAAATCGCCGTAAGTGGGGAAAGGCCAGAAGGAGCGTTCGGTTATGGTTTCGGCTTCGTCGGCGGCGCGGCGGAGTTCGAGCATTAAGGGCAACACAGAATCGCGGCAGAAGAAACCGCAATTTTCGTTACCCAAGTTGCGCTGAGCGTGCTCGGCGTTGGCGCGAAGAAGCTTTAGGGATGCGGACATTTCGTCGGAAAGCTCGATAAGGCGCTTTAAGGTTTCGGTTGTATGGTGAGGAACGGGCATACCTGCCGCTTTAACCGCATTTACGGTTTCGGCAAGGTGGCGGATATATGCGCCCACTGCGGGAAGTATATCCTTGCCTGCCATATCGCACATTGTTATCGCCTCGATAGCGATAATCTTGCAATAGGATTCCTGCATAATATCCTGTCTGGAGCGAAGTTCCTTTTCGGTAAACACCTTGTGGCGAGTGAAAAGGTCGATATTCTTTTGGGAAGTAAACAGCGGCAACGCATCGGCGGTGGTGGGAAGGTTAAGCAAGCCGCGGCGGGCTGCTTCCCGCTTCCAATCGTCGGAATAGCCGTCGCCGTTGAAGATAATGCGCTTGTGCGCCTTTATGGTGCGGCGGATAAGGTCGGAAAGTGCGGTGCGGAAATCCGAAGCATTTTCCAATTCGTCGGCAAACTGCATTAAGCAATCTGCAACGATGGTATTTATAATTACGTTAGGTTCGGCAACGGACATTGCAGAACCGGGCATTCTGAATTCGAACTTGTTACCCGTAAAAGCGAAGGGGGATGTACGGTTACGGTCGGTAGTGTCCTTAGGGAAGGTGGGAAGAACGTGAACGCCGATTTCCATTTGGGTTTTTTCGGGGCCGTAATAGGGCACCCCTTCGTCGATAGCGTTAAGGATTGCGGTGAGCTCGTCGCCCAAGAACATAGAAACGATGGCAGGGGGAGCTTCGTTTGCGCCTAATCTATGGTCGTTACCTGCGGTGGCAACAGAGATACGAAGTAAATCCTGATGCTCGTCTACAGCCTTTATAACAGCGCAAAGGAACAAAAGGAACTGTGCGTTATCGTAAGGCTTTTTGCCGGGGGAAAGCAGGTTTGCGCCCTTGTTTGTGGAAAGGGACCAGTTGTTATGCTTACCGCTGCCGTTTACGCCCTCGAAGGGCTTTTCCTGAAGGATGCAAACCAAGCCGTGGCGTTCGGCAACCTTCTTCATTGTTTCCATAGTAAGCTGATTATGGTCGATGGCGGTGTTTGCAGAGCTGTAAACAGGCGCAAGCTCGTGCTGACAGGGTGCTGCCTCGTTATGCTTTGTTTTGGAAAGCACACCTACCTTCCAAAGCTCTTCGTCCAATTCCTTCATAAAGGCGGAAACGCGAGGCTTTATTGCGCCGAAGTAATGGTCCTCTAATTCCTGACCCTTGGGGGGCTTTGCGCCGAAAAGGGTTCTGCCGCAGACAACCAAATCCTCGCGGCGGTCGAAAATATCTTTATCTACAAGGAAGTATTCCTGTTCTGCACCTACGTTGGGTTCTACGTGGTCGGCTTCGGTACCAAACAGCTTTAAAATTCGCATTGCTTGGTCGTTTACAGCCTCCATAGAGCGCAAAAGAGGTGTTTTTTTATCCAACGCTTCGCCGCCATAGGAGCAGAAAACGCTGGGGATGCACAAGGAGCCATCCTTTATAAAAGCAAAAGAAGTAGGGTCCCACGCGGTATAACCGCGAGCCTCGAAGGTGGCGCGCAGACCGCCGGAGGGGAAGGAGGATGCGTCCGGTTCGCCCTTGATAAGCTCTTTGCCCGAAAATTCCATAATAACGTTGCCGTTACCGTCGGGTGTAACGAAGCTGTCGTGCTTTTCGGCGGTGATGCCTGTCATAGGCTGGAACCAGTGGGTATAGTGGGTGGCGCCCTTTTCGATAGCCCAATTCTTCATTGCCTCGGCAACAACGTTTGCAACGGTAATATCCAAATCGTCGCCACGCTGGATGGTATGCTTTAGCGATTTGTATACTTCTTCGGGCAGGCGTTCCTTCATAACCTCGCGGTTAAACACCAAGGAACCGAACAGTTCGGGAATATTGTTCATACTTCTTCCTCCGTGGGAATATTTTTTCGATTGTAATTATAGTTCATTTTTGACATATTGTCAAGAAAAAAGAACGGCTTTTGTGCCGTTCTTTCTTTTTTATTGGTTTAATTTGTCGCAAAGAGATTTTACCTCGCAAGCGAACTTGGTAATGGAATAGTTATCGTAGGGGTAAACGCCCACGGTGAAGGTATCCTGCAAGGGGGCAGAGGCGAAATTGGGGATAGCCCTTGCGCCAAGCAACGCGCCCATTACAGAGCCCACGGTTGCGCCGTTGCAATCGGTATCTAAGCCGCATTCTACCGAGAATGCCACCGCTTCCCAAAAATCGGTTTTATATCTTGCCATAGCGGCGATACAAAACGCGGCGTTGTTTATGGTATGAACGCGGTGATATTTGTTTGCCCGTTCCGCAAGAAGCTTTATAAGGTCTTCCCTTGCCATATCGCTTTCGGCAATTTCCTTTGCCCATACAGCCTCTTTATAAAAACGGCTGTTTTTTGGGATAACCGCCAAGGCGGTTTGGAAGGCTTTATCGAAATCCTTTTGGGTAAAGGCGGCGGCAATTAGGGCGGCGAAAAACATTTCGCCGTAGATGCCGTTTTTGGTGTGAGTAAAGGCGGCATCGGTATATGCCATTTTTGCGGCAAGCTTAGGCATACCTGCGGCGAGGTAGCCGAAAGCATCGGCGCGGATTTGGGCTCCTATCCATTCCCGATAGGGGTT
>JAFYOG010000217.1 GCA_017560285.1 Clostridia bacterium | reverse complement strand
CCTTAAAGATATAACCGCTGCTTTGAGGATTCCACCAACCAACGTATTCACCGCGGTTTTGGATAATGTGCTTTAGGTCTTCGGTAAGAGGATATACACCCTCGGTTTCATCTGCGCAATCTATATATTCCAAAAGGCATTTATCGTAGCTTACCTTCTTTGTGAAGTTGCCGTCGTTATCGTAGAAATAACGGGAAACACCGGAACGGTCGAGAATATTATAGAAGCATGCGATATAATCGCTGTCTTCGGTAAGACGAACCAACACGATGGGACCGTCGGCAGAATTTAGGTGATAGAAGCCGTCCGCTTCGTTTAACACCAAATTATAGGTGCTTGTTTGGGCGGTTAGGTCAAATTCCTTTATTTCTGCGTTTTCGGGAAGGGTGTAGGCTTCGGGAGGAGTAGTTGTTTTATAAACCTCCCAAGGTTCGTCCTCGATGGTTTTAATAGGATCGCCTATTCTTTCGATAGCTAAAATGCAATCGGTGGTTCCGTTAGTGGATTCGACGCCAATTACAAATTTAGAGGTGCCGCCGTTGTCACTGCCGATCATACCTGCACTTACAGAAATGGTAAAAGCATTATCCTTTACCTCTGCCGCAGAGATAGACTGAATATAGTGAGGAGCGCCGTAATATCCTATTTTTGCATCTTGGTTGTTGATTACGGAAAACTTATAGTTACCTGCCACGGTGGGGGTGAAAATGAAATAATTAAGCTTGCCGGATTCCAATTCGGCATAGGTTGAACCAACAACAACATCGTAAGCTAAGTAATCGATATTATCGACAGTAAGCGTTACGGATTCGGTTGTAATAGTTTGAGAAACCGTAATTTCTAAAGCGGATTCGCCTTCTTGGATAGTCTGTGATTCGTAGTAATAATTTGCATCGCCATCGGTAAAGGACAGCTCTACAGTATATTCGCCGTTGGGAAGGTTCTTTATTGCAACGCCGTTTTCGTTACAAGCCTGCATTGCAACCTGAACACCGTTTTGGCAAAAACGCACTACTGCAGTTTTGCAGGGAGTGCCTATGGCATCCTTTACGGTAACGGTATAATCGGTAGTGCCATCGCCCGATGCTTGGTCGGGCGTGGCAGATTCGGATGAGCCGCAGGCAGAGAGAAGCACTGCGGATAAAATTAACGTTAATGCGGTAAGAAGAGTTAGAAGCTTTTTCATAATGTCTTCCCCTTTCTTATTTTGCGCCGAGATAATCGTAGTAGTAGCAAACCTTTAGCCAAGAATTTTCTACACCCTCGAAGGTATATTTATCCAAAAGCATTTGAAGGAGCTCTGCTAATCTTTCGTCTACGACTACGCAACCCTCTAATTCGGGCTTGCCGGATTTATCTACCTTGGAAAGGTAACCGCGGATTTCTTCGGTATAATCCTCGCCTTTACCGTGGTAACGGCCTGCGAATACATCGTCAAGCTGATATACCTCTGCGTTTTGCTCGTATTCTTCGCCCCAAAGCTCTTTTAGGTATGCTTTGGTAGCTTCGACATCGTTATTATGCTGTTTGAGGTATGCAAGAACCTCGCCATCAGTTTCGGACTTGGAGAAATCGAAGCCACCCATATCGATCATCTTGGAAATGGACATATCGAATATACCGGTAGAACCGATGAAATCTGCATAGATAAGGCTGCCGTCCTCGGAATCGTAATACTTGCCGTCCTTAAGAACGGGAGTGATACCGCCTGCGATAACGCCGTAAATGGTATTGCCCGTTGCATCGCTGTCGTAGGTGAAATATCCGGGAGAAGCGACGCTGAACAGCTTGATAGATGCGCCTAGGTATTCTACGTCGTAGTAGATATAGCCCGTTGCATATACATCCCAGAAAGCCATATTGATATAATAAGGCTTACCTGCTTCCATATAGTATACCATGGAGCAGTTACTGCCGCCGTCGTACATTCTTTCGCGGAATTCGTAGGTGAAGATAATTTCGCCGTTTTCGTCGAATATCCAACCGTCGATACCATCCTGATAATCGCTCTTGGAGGTGAAACGGTATACGCCGGATTTAGCGGGAATAAACTCGGAGAAATAACCGCGAGGCATTACGATATGGTCGTAGTAGAAGTAGTTTGTTTCAACGTTTTTGCCAAGCTCGGTTTTGAACGCAGAGAAAGGTGCCAAGCCCTTGATGGGGTCCTGAAGCTGGGTTGCGTTGGGACCGTAAACTTCGTAATATTTACAAATCTTAAGCCATTCGTTGGCATCGCCATCGAAGCCTGCAACCTCGGCAACCTGCTTAAGCATTTCGGCAAGCTCTTTATTTACGGTACAGGTGCCGGACAAAGAAGAATTGGAAGCAAGGCTGAAGTATTTTACCATACCCAAGCCGCCTTCTTTTTCGTAAAGGCTTACGCCGTCTTTATCTGCATCGCCGTTGTATACAATTTCGTATACGGAAAGCTCTTCGTTAAACTGGCAGTAGTTCATAAGGTCTGCAATAAGCAAGGGACCGTTGGCACTGCCTACGTGATAATAGCCGTCGGTTTCGTTGAAAACTATAT
>JAFYOG010000216.1 GCA_017560285.1 Clostridia bacterium | reverse complement strand
TTTGCGGCGGCAAAGCCTTCCATAACCTTTACCTTTGCCTTTAACGCAGAAAAATCTACGTTTGCGGCAGACATAAGGGTTTTGCTTTCGTTATAAAGATTATAAATAGCGTTTGCAAGATTTTCGTCTATTTGGTATGCATTGCCCGCAGACAAAGCAACGGTTTTTGCATCGGATTTGTAAACGAAGGTGTGGGTTGCGCCGTTAATAAAGGTGGTTTTAACGTCGGCAGTGATGGGGGTATAACCGCCAAGGTCGGGGGAAGGAACGGTTATCATTGCGCCGGATGCACCGTTTATGGTGTATTTTGCAAGCTGCTTGCCGCTTTCGTCCTTGCAAACAATGGTCATGCTTGCCTTGTTGGTGCCGTCGTAAACCGCCTTTAAATATTCTGCCACCAAGGATGCAAAATATTGTCTGCCCTTGTTGCTGTGGTGCAAGCCGTCGCCTGCAAGGAAATATTCCGCAGGGGGCATAGCAGAAAATTCGTAAAGAGCGTCTACCAAGCCGCAATTATTTTTTATTGCAACCTCGCGCATTACGTTCATATAATCGGCAACGTTGGTGCCATAGGAATAATCGGCGGTGCCGGGCTGATAATAGCCTGCCGCCTTATAGGTGCCGGTGCCGGTAAGGAAGACTACGTCAACACCCTTCGCCTTTGCTTTATCCACAAAAATCTGAAGGTTTTTTCCGTAGCTTTCTATGCTGGTAAGGTTAATTCCGGTTGCAACTGCACGGGCTTGGTCGTTCATACCCAAGCAGATAACCATAATATCGGGGTTTTGCGCCAATGCCTCTACGTCAATACGGCTTAAGCCGTCGTCGGTAGTGTGGCCGCCTACACCCGCGTTATAAACGGTGGTGCCGAGCATTGTTGCCAAATGAGAGGGATAATCGTCCTGCCAAACCTGATTACCGTATTCGTCGGTGCCCAAGGCAGGCTTGGATTTATCGCCGAAATGGGTTAAGCTGTCGCCGAAGCAGACGATTTTTTTGCTTGTTAATACAGAAGCCGCAGAGGTGGTAAAAGGAACCAACGCCAAAAGCATGGTCGCAACCAACACCAACGCGGTTATGCGAAGATATCTACTCATAATTTGCGCTCCTTATATTTATATTACTTTTTTATTTTACCACACTTTTTTAACCTGTGCAATAGAAAAATGCTTTCCGTTTGTTCGGAAAGCATTTAATTTATTGGGGAAGCTCCTCTTTAGGGTCGGTTAATACGCCGTCTACCCTTATTTCGAAATGCAAATGCGCCTCGTCGGCGCTTTCGCAACGGGCGGTTTTGCCCACGCTACCAAGCTGTTGCCCTGCCAAAACCTTATTGCCCGCAATAATATTCGCCGCCAGATCGGGTGCAAGGTTCATATAATACGAAACACTGCCGTCGGTATGGGCAACCGCCACGGTGGTGCCGTAAAAATAATCCTCGGTAACCGATTCCACAACACCGTCGGCAAAGCAGATTACGGGTGTGCCCTCCTCTGCGGCGATATCTATACCGCTGTGAACGCGGTAATCGCCCATGGTTTGCGAAAATACCAAGGCATCCATACTGTAATTTTTAATTATTTCACCCTTTACGGGGCAATAATATTTTATTACGGGCGGTTCTTCCGTGGTATCGCTGCTTTGAATTTCGTCGGTAACGCCGCTTTGCTCGTTGTTTACCGGCGAATCGGTGGAATTATCAATATCCGGCAAAGAGAAATCGGGCATAGAAATATCGCTTATATCCATATCGGGCAGGGATATTTGGCCAAGGTCTACATCGTAATCGTAGGACATATTAAAAATCCCCACGGTGGCGACGATTACAACGGTGATTGCAAGACCAAGATATATTAATGCCGAAAATTTTGCCACTTTTTTGGTTAACGGCTCGGCGGAGCTTTCCGCGGGCTGCTGTTTTTCCTTTTTGTCGTTCATAGGTTTACCCCCAAAATTTTCTTTGTTGTTGCTATTATGGGCATTTTTGGGGGTAATTATTCAATTATAACATAAATTTTTAAGAACTAAATTAGGGTAAAAATGCTCTAATATACGCTGATAGCTCCAGCCCTCTGCCGCCATTTTGTTGCCGTGGCATATAGACATTCCGTACCCGTGCCCAACGCCTGCAGAAGTGGATTGTATACCTTCCGCAGTAAATTTTAAACCGAATTGGGGAGAATTTAAAGAGAGGGCAGATTGAATTTGCGCCGCCGAAAGCTTTTTGCCCGCTATAATGCCGAATTCGCATTTTTTATCGCCGCCGTAAACCAACAACGAATTTTCATCTGCCCTGCCGTAATCTATTTCCTTTAACAGCAAGGGGGTTAAAGCGGAATAGGGGTGGATTTGGGTTTTTGTATGTATTTCGCAAGCATATTTGTTTTCTACCGCCGTTAAATAGGTATATTGGGGGCAATTTCCGCTAAAATCGCCGCCGCATAAGCAAAACAGCGCCATTGCGGGCAACCCGTTATAAAACAGCGCCATACCTTTTGTTTCCTCTACGGCTTGCTTGCATTCCGCCAAGGTTTCTTGGGTTACCTCTTCACTGCTTCCCAACAAAATACAGCAATCCCCCTTGGTGCAGGCATCAAAAGATTTGTGGTTCTGCCCGAACACCGCCAAATAAAGCCCTGCCGACCGCGCCGAAACCGCCAAGGCTTTTTTACATTCCATATCGGTGCAGGCTTGGCTTTCTGCCAAAAGAACCCTTAGGGCATATTCCTCTACCGAAATTTCGGTTAGCTTGTCCTTTTCTAAAATACTTAGGGTGGGGATTTTATAATCGGCATAGATATAATTTGCCGAGAACGCCACCGAAAACAAGGCGATAACTATGGCAAAAAAATAAAGCAACCAGCTTTTCATAGGTCAAAAACCTCCTGTTTGCTTTATTTATATTCGGTTTTAAAAAAGATTATTCCTCGGCTTTAATAAGGTTAGAGGATGCAATGCCCGATACCACGTAAGCGGCGATAACAATATCAACCGCAGAAAGCGAAGCCTCGTAATCGAACACGAAAAAGCCCAGGCAATGCATTACCAAATTGGGGAGCGCGTATACCGAAAGGAAAAATACCGCGCAATAGCCAAACAGCAAATAAAGCGCGCCGCTGCCCTTTGATAAAAACGCCTTGCCGCGGCACATAAAATACAAAACCAAAAATACCAGGCTTAAAATATGGTATGCGCCCGAAGCAGAAAGGGGGCTTGTGTTGCTCTTCATAAAATCGTTAATAAGCCGTAACACCGTCCAAAGCAAGGGGGCAAGCGCAAGAACAGAATTAATTTCGGCGCTAAAGCTACGCAAACGGCTTAGAATTATTGCAAAAGCAGATATTACCGCAAAAACAACGCACAAAATATCTAAACCGCTTTGCTTTTCCAGCGCACTTGTAAAATAAGATACCCCGTAAATTACCGCCACGCCCACAATCATAAAGGAAAGCATACAGCTTGAAACAAACATAAGGTTGCTTTCGTTTTTTAGCACAACCCTTTTGCCCTTACCGCTGTATATTGCCAAAACAGTTAGCAAGGCAATGCATATAACCGCCCCAACGGCAAAGGTTACGGTTTGATAGTTATTACGCAAATAATAGCTGTCGTTAAGGTCGGTTTCCATATTAAATATAATAACGGTGGTTCGGAACAAGGCCATTATAACAGAAATTATCAAAAGCTTTTCTACGTGCTTGTTCTGCATAAAAAAACACCCCTTTTATTACTGTAACGCTTAACGTTAATTATAATGTAACAAAAGGGGTTTGTAAAGAGCAATTAAAGCTTTTTTACTTAATGTTTAAAAGTTTTGTGCCGTTAAAGAAGAAGCCGATTATATATTTATAGTTATATCCGTCCTTGGCAAGCTGTTCGCTGCCGATAGCCGAAAAGCCCACGCCGTGGCCAACGCCCTTGCCCTTTACGGTAACCTTATCGGGGGCAATTACCTTGCCGTCGGCGGTAATATATTCGTCGTTAAAGCCGTTAAATTCTTTATAGCCTTCTGCCGTCATAACGCCGCTTACGGTTTTTGTTTCCATACCGTCGGCGGTAAGAACGGTTATATCTGCGGTGTAGCTTAGGTTAAAGTTTGCGCTCTTAAAGCCGCAATAATACCTAATATCCTCGCTGGTGCGAAGCTCTACCACGTTGCCGTAGTTATCCGAAACCGAAAGAACGGTTATATAATCCGACCCGTATGGGTCCTTTTCTACAATCTGCATAGATAACGCATCGCCGGTTAGCGGCTTAAAGGTATCACGCACCGTTAAATATTTATGGAACTCCTCTTTGGTGAAGCTGCGTTCCCAAAGGTCGCTTTCCCCTTCCTCATCCAAAAATACGGTGGTAAGGTAGGGAACCTCTTCTCCGCCCCATGCCGCCACCGAGGAACAGCTTGCTCCGCCGTTGGAGTTGTGGTACAGAACCGAAATTGCACTGCCGTCATAGGCGCAGTACTGACCCTTTGTGGAATCTACGATAGCGTTGTTTTCGTCGCTCATTTGGTGCAAGCCCTTGTAAACCTGACAGCAGGCGGAATGGCTGCAAACGTCAAAGCCGCTTTTTTTATGCTTCTTGCCCAAGGGCACGGTACGTGCAAGAACCGAAAAGGCCTTTCTTGTTTCCTTAGAAACGTTGGTGCCTATTTCGTTTGCCATAACGCATTTTGTATAATCCTCAAGCCCAAGACAGTTTACCATAAACAGCTTCCCGTCCTGAACCGAATATTCGAAAAATCCCATATAATCATAGGTGTTAACAGCGCCGCTGCGGTGAAGCATAGGGAAGCTTACGCTTGCGCCCTGCTTGCCCTGAAGTGCAAAATTGCGCTTTTCGTCCGCCCAAACCAAAATAACGTTGCCCTTTGTATCGGTAACGGTTATTCCGTTTTCGGTGGGCATTGCGGTTGCGCCGTTGGGGTGCTTGCCCGCATCGTTACGGGGGTTAATGCGAACCTGAAATCCACCGTCCACCACGGCAACAAAGCCGCCAAGGGATTTTGCCTTTGTCATTGCCTTGCTGTAAGAGGAATAATTGCCAAGGATAGTGCTGTATGCGCCGATATTGCCCTCGCCGGCGGTAAGGGTGCCGTTTTCGTCAATATTGGCGTTTACGTTGGGAAGAATTATAATATCCTTATAGCTTAAAGGAAGCAAGGGTATAAACCTATCGCCGGAGGAATAGCCTATTTCGAAGCCCTTAGAGGACTGTGTTAACGCCGAAAACAATCTGGAATCGGTGGTGGTATCGGCATACATACCCACCCTGACGATATAATCGTTGGCGTTACCCGCCGCCAAAACGGTTTTGTTTGCGGGGAGCAAGCTTGCGCCGATGCAGAATACGAATGCAAGGGCAAGGCTTACTATACGGTTTTTAAGCAATTTCATAATCGCCCTTCACCGTAAAATAGGCGGTTGCGCCCGTAATAAGTATTGCTTTTTTGCCGTTGGCGCTGTCGGAATAATAAATATGCCCGTATTCCAATGGTGCGCCGGAGAAAAGCTCCGTCCCCATCGACATATCTTTAATTCCCCAGCCCGCGGTATCGGTGGGGGTTATAACCGCCGCACCGCCGCCGCGATAAATAAGCTCGGTATTTTCGTGAATATAGATAAAGCTGCCCTGCTTTACCGAAATTTCGCTATACTGCCCGCTTTGGGTTCCCCCTTGGTTGGGCTGTATGGATTGCAATATTTCCTGCTTGAACTGTTCCAGATATTCCTTTAATGCGCCGTAGGTAACAATAGCATCGTCGGGAATAGCGGCTTTGGTGCTTTCGGCGTTAATTACAACAACCGAGCCAAGCACAAACAGCACCGAAAGAAGCATTGCAACTATAGTGATTAAAATCTTTCGCACGTATAAATCTCCTTAATAATTTTTGGGGGCTGTTATATATTATATCCTTCCCCCACAGGCAAAATTACGGGTATTTTGTCGATAAAATAAAGTTAATTTTCTTTACCGTTTCTTTACCGAAAACAGCAAAAAAATCCAAAACCGCATTATCTGCCACTTACTATTATAACACAGCTTGTCAAGTACCACCCTTTGGGTTTTGGGGCGTTACACCCCCTATATATTGTGCGCTTAATAGGGTTTGTTAACATACTAAAGCAGCATTTGCAAGGTTTTTGCGATTTTTGGCGCTATTGACAAAAAAATTTTATAAGTATATAATCCCCATAGAACCTAAATCACGGAGGATTATTATGAGAAAAACAAAAATCGTATGTACCATAGGCCCTGCCTGCACCAACGAGGCTATTTTAGAAAAAATGTGTCTTGCAGGTATGAACGTAGCTCGCCTTAATTTTTCCCACGGGACCTACGACGACCACAAGCAGCGTATAGATATGATAAAATCCGTCCGTGAACGGTTGGGTATGCCTGTTGGTATTATGTTGGATACAAAGGGCCCCGAATACCGCATTGGCGTTTTTGCCAACGGCAGCGAGGAATTAGAGCAGGGCGCGGAATTTACCTTTACCCCCGATGATGTTTTGGGCGATAAAAACCGCGTTTCGGTTAGCTACAAAAGCCTTGCCGCCGAGCTTTACGTTGGCGACAACATTTTGGTAAACAACGGTCTTTTGGTCTTTAAGGTAAAGGAAATTAAAGGCGGCGACGTTGTTTGCGAGGTTCTTAACAGCGGCAAAATATCCGATAGAAAGAGCATGTCCTTCCCCAACAAGGTGCTTAAGAGCGAATATCTTAGCCGGCAGGACAAAAACGATATTTTGTTCGGCTTAGAGCACGGTATAGATTTTATAGCCTGCTCCTTCGTTTCTACCGCCGACGATTTGCAAGCGGTTATAGATTTTATGGAATCCCACGGCAAGGGCGACGTTTCGCTTATTGCAAAAATAGAAAACAGGTCGGGTATAGATAATATCGAGGAAATTTGCACCAAATGCGACGGAATTATGATAGGCCGCGGCGATATGGGTGTAGAAATCCCCTACGAGGAACTGCCCGCTATACAAAAGCAGTTAATTACCAAATGCCGTCTTTTGGGCAAGCGTGTTATTACCGCCACCGAAATGCTGGAATCTATGATATCCAACCCCCGCCCCACCCGTGCCGAGATTTCCGACGTTGCCAACGCGGTTTACGACGGAACCTCTGCAATAATGCTTTCGGGGGAAACCGCCGCAGGCAAATACCCCGTGGAATCGGTTGCCGCCATGGCGCGCATTGCCGAGCATACCGAAAATAACATCCACTATGCAAAGCGTTTTGCCAACAGCGATTTCCGTATTAAAAACATAATCGACGCCACCAGCCACGCGGTTTGCGGCTTGGCAATAGATATAGGCGCAAAGGCTATTGTTGCCTGCACACTTTCGGGTATGACGGCAAGAATGATATCCCGCTTCCGTTCCCCCGTGGATATTATCGGCTTGGCGGTTGACGATAAAACCTGCCGCCGTTTATCACTTTCTTGGGGTGTAAAGCCTGTGATGTGCGAAATGTACCCATCGGTAGAGGTGCTGTTCTACACCGCAAAGCGGGTTGCAAAGGAAGCCCTGGGGCTTAAATCCGGCGATAAAATTATTATCACCGGCGGCCATACCGACGGCAAATCCGGCAATACCGATTTAATAAAGATAGAAACCATATAAAACAAATATCCGCCCGCTATGCGGGCGGTTTTTAAATTCTTTTAAGCTCTTATTAACGGATGCTTCGCATCCTACCCCTCATCCGTCAACTTACAGTTGACACCTTCCCCCAAGGGGGAAGGCTTTTCCTGAGCATAGGCAATAGC
>JAFYOG010000215.1 GCA_017560285.1 Clostridia bacterium | reverse complement strand
TAAAATGGAGCTTATAAGCGTTATCGTTCCCGTATATAAGGTGGAAAAATACCTTAACAAATGCGTGGAATCTATTGTAAACCAAACCTATAAAAATCTCGAGATAATACTTGTTGACGACGGCAGCCCCGATAATTGCCCCGCAATGTGCGATTCTTGGGCAGAAAAGGATACTCGCATAAAGGTAGTGCATAAGCCTAACGGAGGTCTTTCCGATGCCCGTAACGCAGGTATGGCAGTGGCAACAGGGGAATATATCGCGTTTGTAGACAGCGACGATTGGGCGGAAACGGATTTTATCCAAAGATTATATGATTCTATCATAGATAATAACAGCGATATTTCTGCCTGCGGTGTGAAAATGGTTTGGGAAGATAACACTGAAAGCAGAAATCTAACCCAAAACGGAGATTGTGTCTTAGATAATACTTCTGCTATGGAAGCAGTTATCAAAGAAACGGCGATAAAACAACCTGTGTGGTACAAGCTTTATAAGAGCGCGTTAATAAAAAACATTCCTTTTCCCGTGGGCAAATATCATGAAGACGTTTTTTGGACCTATCAAGCGGTTGCAAGGGCGTCAACTGTTTCGGTATTCGAAACACCGCTGTATAATTATCTTCAACGTGGTGGTAGCATAATGGGCGAGGAATATTCGTTAAAACGTCTCGACGGAATAGAAGCCGCAGGGCAGAGATGTGAATTTATAAACAAAAACTACCCTAATCTTGCGGATGTTTGTCAAGCACAGTTTGTTGGAATGTGTATGTATAACAGCCAAAAACTGTTAATTTCCAACATAGAAAATAAAAAACAAATCGTTATGCAATTGTGCAAGCAAGCAAAAAACATCGGGAACCAATGGCGCAAAACCCAAAATATAGACAAAAAAACAAAAATGTGGAATCGCCTTTACTGCAGTTGCCCTAAAGCAATTTGTAAAATGCGTAACCTATTAAAAATCGGCGTTTAAATAACGAGGATTATAATGAAAATAACCCTTTTCACCCCAACCTATAACAGGGCACATTTGTTGCCTGTTTTATACAAATCCATACAGCGCCAAACCTACCGCGATTTCGAATGGCTTATCGTAGACGATGGCTCTGTTGACGAAACCGAGAATTTGGTAACGACTTGGCTGAACGAAAACGATTTTCCCATAAGATATTACAAAAAGGAAAACGGCGGTAAATGCAGTGCAATAAACTATGCGTTGGATTTAGCGCAGGGCGAGCTGTTCTTTATAATGGATTCCGACGATTACCTTACCGACGATGCATTGGAAAAGGTTGCAAAGTGGGAAGAGGAGTTACCCAAAGACCAAAAGTTTTGCGGCGTAGCAGGGAATCTTGGCGTTTCGGAAAATAACACGCCTAATACAATTTTCGAAGAAGATTTTTTAGATTGCTCGCTTCTTAAACGATATGAAAATATCGACGGAGAACGTGCAATGGTTTTCTACACCGATATTCACCGTCAATATAAATACCCTATATTCGATGGGGAAAAATTTATGACCGAAGCGGTGGTTTACAACCGTATTGCCAAAGACGGTTATAAAATGCGTTTTTATAACGATATCATTTGGGTTTACGAATACCGCGAAGACGGATTAACCAAAGCAGGCAACAGTATTTTTGTTAATAACCCTATGGGATATGGTTTGTGGCTTCGCGAGAAATCTAAATTTATGGGCGAAGGTTTAAAGCAGCGTCTAAAGCTCTACTACACGTTCACCTGTGACCTTTCTGGTAAACACAATACAAAAACCATTGCAAAGGCAATCGGTGCACCAAGAATATTAATAGCCTTTATAAAATTCGCAAGAAAAATCTTAGGCAAATAGGAAGTTAACTATGCACCCTATCGAATC
>JAFYOG010000214.1 GCA_017560285.1 Clostridia bacterium | reverse complement strand
TAAAATGGAGCTTATAAGCGTTATCGTTCCCGTATATAAGGTGGAAAAATACCTTAACAAATGCGTGGAATCTATTGTAAACCAAACCTATAAAAATCTCGAGATAATACTTGTTGACGACGGCAGCCCCGATAATTGCCCTAAAATGTGTGACGAATGGGCAGAAAAGGATTCGCGGATAAAGGTTATTCACCAAGAAAACGGTGGCGGTAGCAAAGCCAGAAATGTCGGAAAGAGTGTTAGTAGCGGTCAATGGGTAATGTTTATAGACAGCGACGATTATTTGTCCGAAGATATGATTGCTGTGTTGTTCAATAATGCATCCGAAAATATAGATATAATTGAATGTGAGTTTTTATTAACAGAAGATGATAATGTGAATTTTGATAAAAATAATGATCAAATAGAGATTTTCGCTACTCAGGATGCAATGAAGCTTCACATAGAAGATAAATCATTTCGACAAACAGTATGGAATAAATTATATAGGAAATCTGTATTGTGTAATGTTGATTTTCCCGAAGGTAAGCTAATAGATGATGAGTTTTTCACCTATAAGGCAATTGGAAACGCTCGCAATCTCGTTCATATTTATAAAAAACTATATGCCTATCGGCAGCAAACGGATTCGGTAATGCACAAGGCGTTTTCGCTTGGACGATTTCATGCCATAGAGGCAAAATGTGAACGATTGGATTATTTGTCAAACAAATTTCCCGATTTAGTAACCGATGCCAAGATTAACCTGTGGGGAACGTGCCTATATCTTGGGCAATGCGCTTTGAAACATTTACAAGCTGGTGATAAAAAAGAAGCCTTTAAAATTATAAACCGCGCATTGCAAACAAATTTGTTAAATAAAAATGATTTGTCGTTGCTTTCTTTTGATTATAAAATATGGGCAGTGCTTTCGAAAATTTCTATGAAATTTACTTGTAAAATTAGAAATTTATTAAAAATTGGCGTTTAAATAAAAAGATATTATAAGGGTATTAAAGCAATAATTAGACGTTTGTTTAAAGTTGGAATTGGTTCAGAACAAGAAGCTATGGAATATTGTATATCGAAAGGGTTTACTCACGGAAATTTTTTTCTTGGAATGGGGGATGCCCAATTGACGCAAATTGGCCGTGGTTGATTTCGGTAGGTGATAATGTTACTTTTTCTGTAAATGTAAAAATATTGGCTCACGATGCGAGCACGGTAAAAACAGGTGCGCATACTAAAATCGGCATAGTTAAAATAGGCGATAATGTGTTCATCGGCGCTAACAGCGTTGTTTTATGTAATACTAGGATAGGAAACAATGTTATTATCGGCGCAGGTTCTGTGGTTACAAAAGATATACCTTCCAACAGCGTGTACGCAGGTAATCCTGCGAAATTTATATGTACTTTCGAGGAATTTCAAAAAAGACATTTAGAAAATCGTAAATCTCATCCGGTGTTTAACCAACGTTTATGGAACGAGTGGATTAATGCAACTGACGCCGAAAAAGAAGAAATGAAAAATAAGCTAAAAGATACATATGGATATCTTTAATATCTATTAACTTGTATACGAAGCTGAAAAATTGGGTTACCACAGCCAAATAATACTTGCAGGCCGGAAAGTTAATGATGGTATGGGCGCATTTGTTGCCGATGCTGCAATTAAACAAATGATTCTTGCAGGAAAAACTTTAAAAACCGCTAAAGTTGTAATTTTAGGTCTCACTTTCAAAGAAAACTGTCCAGATATTCGCAATTCCAAGGTTGAGGATATCATCAAACGCTTGGCGGAATATGGTATAAATCTGTTAGTTGTAGACCCTTGGGCAAATAACGATGAAGCTGTTCGTTAATATGGCGTTACTTTAACCGATTTGAACGATATTAATGATGAAGATTGCATTATATTAGCGGTGGCTCATAACGAATTTAAACAGCTTTCTGCAGAAAAATTATCGTCTATATTTAAACAAGGTGAAAACGAAGAAAGTGTTTTGGTAGATGCAAAGGGCATCGTTCCCAAATTAGATGCCGAAAAAGCAGGATTGCTTTGCTGGCGCTTGTAATTTAATTTTTTAAGAGGATTTATTGTGAAAATAACTGTATTTACACCCACATATAATCGTGCATATATCATAGAAAATTTATATCGTTCCTTGCAACGCCAAACTTATCGTGATTTCGAATGGCTTATAGTAGATGACGGCTCTGTGGATGAAACAGAACAGCTTGTGTTTGCTTGGCTAACCGAAAACGATTTCCCAATAAGATATTACAAAAAAGAAAACGGCGGTAAATGCAGTGCAATAAACTATGCGTTGGATTTGGCACAAGGCGAGCTATTCTTTATAATGGATTCCGACGATTACCTTACCGACGATGCGTTGGAAAAGGTTGCAAAGTGGGAAGAAGAGTTGCCCAAAGACCAAAAGTTTTGCGGTGTAGCAGGGAATCTTGGTGTTTCGGAAAATAACACTCCAAACACAATTTTCGAAGAAGATTTTTTAGATTGCTCACTTCTTAAGCGATATGAAAATATCGACGGAGAACGCGCAATGGTTTTCTACACCGATATTCACCGTCAATATAAATACCCTATATTTGAGGGCGAGAATTTTATGACCGAGGCTGTTGTATGGAACCGTATTGCCAACGACGGTTATAAAATGCGTTTTTATAACGATATCATTTGGGTTTACGAATACCGCGAAGACGGCTTAACCAAAGCAGGCAACAGTATTTTTGTTAATAACCCTATGGGATATGGTTTGTGGCTTCGCGAGAAATCTAAATTTATGGGCGAAGGTTTAAAGCAGCGCCTAAAGCTCTACTACACATTCACCTGTGACCTTTCTGGTAAACACAATACAAAAACCATTGCAAAGGCAATCGGTGCACCAAGAATATTAATAGCCTTTATAAAATTCGCAAGAAAAATCTTAGGCAAATAGGAAGTTAACTATGCACCCTATCGAATC
>JAFYOG010000213.1 GCA_017560285.1 Clostridia bacterium | reverse complement strand
ATGCTGTTTACAGAGCTTGCCGCGTTGGAACGGCATGATAACAGCTTTTTTACAGATAAATATTTTGGCTTAATATATAACGAAAAAGAGACTTTAGCCACATATTTCAAAAATTCGGTATGCTTTATATTTGAAGAAAAACGTTGTTACGAACGTGCAAAATCATTTGTTGCTTCAAATTGCGGAATTATCGAAAATCTTGCTTCGGCAGGATTGTGCAGTCTGAAATCGGCTTATCCGTTCTGCGGCGAAGAAGAATTATTTGCTTCGTTGGGCAAAAGCTTGGTAGGTTTAGATATTTTCCAAAGCTCGGGACGTATTTTAGGTGCAAAGTCTTCTTATAATTTCTTTACTAAAACGTCTGCAAAGTTTTCTGAAAACACCGACGTTTTTATAGAGGACATAGAGGATTATATTTCCACTAACAAGAAAATTTTAATGGTTTGCGGCACGGAACGGTCTGCTGCAAACATGATAGAGCTTTTGGGCGATTCCGGTATTGCAGCTTACCCTTATAATGGCACGCTGTATGAATGCAGAGTTGCCGTTGTTTGTATTGATAAGATCGATGTAAAATACGGATTTGAAATAGAAAAAAGTAATTTTGTTTTATTGACAGACCATTCTGCACTTAAACCGAAAGAGGAAATGTACAGAAGGCGGAAATCTGCGAAGGTTTCTAAGGGAGAACGTATTGCATCGTATGCCGACCTAAAAATAGGCGATTTGGTAGTGCACGTTAATCACGGTATAGGTCGGTACGAAGGGATAAAAAACCTTACCACACAAGGGATTTCACGGGATTTTATTACTTTGCTCTATGCAGACGGAGGAAAGTTATACGTTCCTTGCGATCAGTTGGATATGGTAAGTAAATATATTGGTGCCGATACCACAAAATTATCCAAAATGGGCGGTGCAGAATGGAAGCGTGCAAAGGCAAGAGCCAAGGCTTCTGCATCTGATATTGCAAAAGAACTTATAAAACTGTATGCCGAACGCAGAAGTGCGCAAGGCTATTCGTTCCCGCCGGATGATGAATTGCAAGAGGAATTTGAAGCGGGGTTCGAATATTTAGAAACCGAAGGGCAGTATCGTGCCGCCAAAGAAATAAAATCTGATATGGAAAATCCTTATCCGATGGATAGGCTTTTATGCGGCGACGTAGGGTTCGGAAAAACCGAGGTTTCTTTAAGAGCAATATTTAAGTGTGCGTTTGCAGGTAAGCAAGCGGCGGTGTTGGTGCCTACAACTATTTTAGCTTTTCAGCATTACCGAACTATTCAGGCGAGATTTAGAGGGTATCCTGTAAAAATTGCAATGCTTTCAAGATTTGTAACGCCGAAAGAACAAGCCGAGGTTATCGAAGGGTTAAGAAAAGGAACGGTAGATATTGTTGTAGGAACCCACAGAATACTTCAAAAGGATATTTCTTTTAAAGATTTGGGGTTGTTGGTAGTCGATGAAGAACAACGTTTCGGCGTAACCCACAAAGAAAAGCTTAAGGAATTATCAAAAGGTGTAGACGTTCTTACCTTAACTGCAACGCCTATTCCCAGAACTCTTAATATGGCATTAAGCGGTATTAGAGATATGTCCGTTTTGGAAGAAGCACCCGTGGACAGAGTTCCTGTTCAAACCTTCGTTTTAGAGCAGGATGACGAGGTGCTGATGGAAGCGGTACGCAGGGAATTGCGTAGAGGCGGTCAGGTATTTTATTTGCATAATTTTGTGGATTCAATTTATTCAAAAGCCACGTTGATTAAAAATGCCTTTCCTGACCATACGGTTGCCGTTGCACACGGAAAAATGGATAAGGAAGAATTATCGGACGTTTGGTCTGATATGGTTGACGGCAATATAGATATTCTGGTGTGTACAACGATAATAGAATCGGGCGTTAACGTTCCAAATGCAAACACTTTAATTATAGAGAACGCAGATCGTATGGGGCTTTCTCAGTTGCATCAGATTAGAGGCAGAGTAGGCCGTTCTACACGTAAAGCGTATGCCTATTTAACCTATAATGCAGGCAGTATTATTAACGAGATTGCCGAAAAGCGTCTGGCTGCAATACGTGAATTTACCGAATTCGGCTCCGGCTTTAAAATTGCTATGCGGGATTTGGAAATTCGCGGTGCGGGCAATCTTTTGGGCGCAGAACAAAGCGGCCATTTAGAGGCGATCGGATATGATCTGTATATTAAAATTTTAGAGGATGCCATTAATGCCGAAAAGGGCATTGCACCTAAGGTAGAAGCTAACTGTACTGTTGATTTATCGGTTGATGCATATATACCCGAAAAGTATATTTCCTCTTTACCGTTAAGAATAGACGCGTACAAAAAAATCGCATCTGTGGAAACGGCAGAGGATTGCGACGATCTTTTTGATGAACTTAATGATAGATTTGGAAATATACCCAAATCTGTAAGCAACCTGATTTCTATTTCTAAAATAAGACATATGGGCTTATCGCAGGGATTTACTTCCATAGAGCAAAACGGAAGAATGTTTAGCCTGTATAATCCTAAAATTGATATAGAAAAAAGTGCTGTTTTGGCATCGGAAGATGATTTCAAAGGATCTGTTATGATTTCGTTAGGCGGCAGACCGCATATTTCGTATAAGCTTAAGGATAAAGAAAACGTTTTGGAAATGTGCGAAAAAATTCTTGCGAGATATAGTGAATTTACAAAAAATTAGTTTACAAATCAATGTTATTGGTGTATACTCTATTTAATATTTTTCGAAAGGTAAAACAATATGAAGTGTTTATTTAAAATGATTTTGGTTGCGCTCTCGGTGTTGTTGGTGCTTTCTTCTGTAGGTTGTGCCGGCGATGACAGTGATGCAACGGCTGATAACGCTATTAACACAAAAGGTGTGGTTATGAGCTATGGGGACGAAACCTTAGATGCTAAAGAGTTTCGATTTATAGCTGCATACATTAAGGATAACGTAATTTATAATCAACAGTATTATTTGCAGCAGTATACAGGTGTTACTTATACCGAAGAGCAAATTCTTGCAATGAACGTTGATGAAAAACGTACTTTTGGCCAATATATCGAAGATTATGCCATTGAATTTTCTCAGCAGCTGCTAATTATAAAATCATTATGCAACAAATCGAACATTGTTATAACAGAACAAGAAGATATTGATGAAATTGCAGATTATATTTCCGGAATCGAAGCTGCCTTTGGCGGTAAGGATTATTTTGAAATTGAGCTTTCCGATTTAGGCTTTTCACGAGAAGGTATTAAAAAATTAAAGGAATACAGTTATCTGTACGATCTGTTGTTCGATGCAAGATACGGCAAGAACGGAACAGCTAAGCTTCCCGAGGTTGATGTAAAGAAGTATTTCGTTCAAAATTATATTCGTTGCGACGGTGTATTTTATTCTTATTATAACGAGGGCGCACCTATTAAATATGAATATACCGATGACGAAATCGAAGAGTATTTTAACGATAAATACGTAAAGGTAAGACATATATTATACTCGACAACGAATTTGTCGAAAGAAAAAGCCGAAGCAAAGAAGCAAAAAGCAACAGATGCGTTTAATGCTATAAAGAACGGCGAAAAGTTATTTGAAGATTTTGTTAAAGATAACGAGGACAGCGGTTCTGAATATGTATTTACCTACGGCAAAATGGTAAAGCCCTTTGAAGAAGCTTCGTTTGAAATGCAAATCGGCGAAGTACGCTTGGTTGAAACAGAATACGGATTCCATATTGTTGAAAAATTAGAAAAAACCAACGAGGATTTGTTCGGTAAAGTTGGGGATGACGGTAAAACTACCGGCGGTGTTAAAAATGCTGTTATTGAAAATATGAGCTCCCAAACCATACGCGCCGAAGCATTGGAAATTCTTAAAAAGTTGCAAAACGGTGAACTGACTGAATACCCCAAGAAGAGCGATGATAAAAAATATTACAATGTAATAGAGAGTACTTTCCTTAGAAAAGACGATGCAAACAGCGAATTCTTTATTAAAGCGTTGGAAAAACAAGAAAAAGACGTTTACTTCGATTGCGAACTTTACGGAACTTATATTTTAAGAAATCTTGCATTTACGGGTGATGATATAACTTCTTCTATCTATTCTAGTATTGAAGAATCTCTTTCCGTAGAAGCGTTTTATGAATACGTTCAATCCTTCTATGATGACATTGAAATAAATGAAGATAAAATCGAACAGATTCAGATCTTAAAATTACCTTCGCTTTCTAATTCGTTTTTCGTTAATGGTTAAATTAT
>JAFYOG010000212.1 GCA_017560285.1 Clostridia bacterium | reverse complement strand
GTATTTCCTTATTAATTTACATTATTCTTTTTGTCGTTTTAATCGCAAACAAAGATAGCGGTATATTAGAAAAAAATTATTTTACCGATATTGAAGAATACTAAGACGTAGATAAAGACGAAATGTCATTATATAACATTCATACACGTATATTTATGAATGACGACGGCTCGTTACAGCTACATGATATTGATTATTCCGATAAATACTGTCTATTGGAAATCGGCGTTAAATTTAATGCAAAAAAGGTTACCGACGGCGAGTATGGCGATAGTTTAAATTTCGAGCTAAAGGACGAAAAAGGAAATATTTATCCTGTTATCAACATTGTTACCGACAAAAACGGCAGATATGGTTTTTATCGTGTATGCTTTAGCGGAATAGACATCGATATTAATTCGAACGATTTGTATTATGACCCGCAAACTAATCCCGAACCTAAAAAAATCCAAAAATTCACACTAATAGTTTCCAGAAAAGCCGATGGCAAGATAATTCCTGTAAAAATCGAAGACGGTAAATCTGTTGATGAATTTATTATATACGATAATAAAACAACCTTCAGTAGTATTGATTATAACGATTAGCGGAGGACACTATGAATAATCAAATTACAGAAATTAAAAGAGAGCAAAAAAATTGGTTTAACAAAGGTATAGCGTTTTTAGCCGTTATGTTAATATCTTTGTTCTTGGCGCTCTTCCCTTTTATATCCGATGTAAATATCGAATTGCAAATTTTTCTTCATCTATTTGGTGGGATTTTATTTCTTGTTTTCGCCACACTGTTTGCAATTTTGTTATATTTCGAAATAAACCCCAAAACTGCTATTAAATTTACTAACAAAGGGTTTATAGATATAATTAACATAGGCGAAAATATCGAAATAGAATGGACAAATATTTCGGCTGTTAAAGTACTTGGCAAAGAAAACGTAAAGTTTTTGGGTATTACGTTAGAAAACCCCGATATTGTCATCGCGCAGATGAAGAAAAATAAAGCCGCAGAGATTATCGAAAATATCGAACAGAATCTTCCAACTATTTTAATTCCCCAGAATACTGTACGTATCGCCATTAAAGAATTAAAGAGCATTATTATTAAATCTGTTAAGGATGCTCGTCTTTTAGAAAGCGAAGCTCCCAAGAAAGCAAAGACCAACCCTTTCACTACCGAGGATGTACTTAGGGCTTTTGGACAGCTACCGAAGGAAGAACCCACCGTTGTTGAAGAACCCAATTACACAAACGAAAACGATGAACCCGAAACCGTGGTTGAAGAAAATAATGATATAATAAACCGCGACGTTAACGAAGAAGAAATTGATATCATTAACGAAAGCGAACTAACCGAGGAAACATTTACCCGCGAGGCAACCGATTCTACAGAAACCAACGAAAACGTGGAAATGCCTAATATCAATATTATCGAGCCAACAACTAATAAAGAAGCTACTGCAGATGCCGATGATGTTGAAATAATCATTTCTAACAATAAAGTTTCCCAGCCTTTCTCTATCCCCGAAGAAATAAAGCCTACCAACACAACTGCAAATTATGTTTCTGCAAGCG
>JAFYOG010000211.1 GCA_017560285.1 Clostridia bacterium | reverse complement strand
ATACCGTTAGATAAATAGCTTCCCGCAGGGGTAAGCCAATCTATATCTATATCCAACAAGGCAATACCGCTTATAAAGGATTTATGGCAATTCCTTGCGGCAATAATTTTAAGGTCGTTTTTGCCCCATAGCTTTGCCAAATAAAGCATTGCTCTAATGCAAAGTGATGCCCCCTCGGCAGAATAAAAGCTGTTGCAGCCAAAAATACCGCTTGCGTTTTTTTCGCTTTCCGCAATAACACCTTCAGATTCAAAAAGGCTGTCTGCACCGTTAATTTCGGTTATATCAAGGGCTTCACAGCCCAAAAAGCTGTTGCCCTTATGGCCGGGCATATGGGCTCTTACCGCGTTTTTGCTTGCGTAGTGTTCTACAAAATCGCAAATAGGAGTATTCATCATACGTCGCCCAACGCCTTGGCTACCGCAACCATAATGGCACATTCCATACGCTTGCAGAACAGCTTACAGCCGTATTCATAAACGCCCTTAACGCTTCCCGTTGCGTGGTAAGCGTTTGCGGCACAACCGCCGGAGCAATAAAGCTTCGCCCAGCAATCGGCACATTCCTTACGGGCATAAACGTTGCATTCCAAAAATTCTTCCTGAACAGCGGTGTTCTTAACGCCGTCAAAAATATTGCCAAGCAAATATTTTTCGTCGCCCACAAACTGGTGGCAGGGGTACAAATCACCCCAAGGGGTAACCGCCATATATTCGGTACCGCTTCCGCAGCCCGAAATTCGCTTATAAATACAAGGCCCGCCGGAAAGGTCTATCATATAGTGATAGAAGGTAAAGGGCTTGCCTTCCTTTTCCTTTTCCAACATAAGGCTTGCAAGCTTTTCGTATTGGTCAAGCACAATGGGCAAATCCTCTTCGGTAAGCTCGCTCTTATCGCCCTTGGCGCAAACCACAGGCTCCATACTAAGCTCGTTAAAGCCTAAATCAAGCATAACCTTTATATCTTCCAAAAAATCGGGGTTGGCGTGGGTAAATGTACCGCGCATATAATAATTTTTACCGCCGCGGGCGTTAACAAGCTTTTGGAACTTGGGCACAATCCGTTCCCAGCTGCCCTTGCCTGCATAGTCAACGCGGTATTTATCGTGTATTTCTTTTCTGCCGTCAAGGCTCAAAACAACGTTGCTCATTTCGCGGTTGGCAAAATCTATAACGTCGTCATCAATAAGCAAGCCGTTGGTGGTAAGAGTAAACCTAAAGTTCTTGTTCTTTTCCTTTTCTATGCTGCGGGCGTATTCAACCAACTGCTTAACAACCTCAAAGTTCATCAAAGGCTCGCCGCCGAAAAAGTCTACCTCAAGGTTGCGCCGTGTGCCGGAATTTTCTACCAAAAAATCAAGGGCGCGCTTGCCAACCTCGAAGCTCATAACCGCGCGCTCGCCGTGGTATTTACCTTGGCTTGCAAAGCAATATTCGCAGTTAAGGTTGCAGGTGTGGGCAATATGCAAGCACAACGCCTTTACTACACCTGCGGTTTTGCGCTTTAACGCGCCTGCCATAGGCTTAAAGCTGTCTTTAACAAACAGCTTGCCTGCCTTTTCCAAATCCTCTACCTGCTGATAGCATTCCTCTATATCGGTTTCCGAAATACCGTCAACACCAAGGTATTTTTCTTGCATCGCGGTAATAATATCTTCCTTGCTCTTGCTTTTGTAATCTGCAATAATATCGTAAGCCACGTCGTCCACAGCGTGAACCGAGCCCGAGCAAATATCCAAAACAATATTATAGCCGTTTAATTTATACTGGTGAATCATATCTAACCTCAATTATGAAAAAGTGCCGCCATACGGCGGCACGTTCCAAAAAACTTATTTGTTGGAATCCTTGTTTTCGCACTGCTGATTAGCAATACCACAGCTGGTCTTGCAAGCAGATTGGCAGGAAGTCTGGCATTCGCCGCAACCGCCGTTCTTTGCGCTTTCGCAAAGGTTACGAGTTTCGATAGTGTTAATATGCTTCATCTCTAAATCCTCCATATATTAAACTTTACCTTGTAATTATACACCAATCTGCAGGCTAAGTCAATAACCTACATAAAATTTACTTGTCTTTTTCCTCGCCGTAGCCCTTTTGGCTTCCTTTTGGCATATGGTGCCCCTTGGGAACGGTTCGCTTTCTTATAATACTAACCACAACCGCCGCCACAAAGGCACCTGCGGTGGCAATTACAATACCATAAATAAGTATATCGCCAAAATTAATGCTAAATTTACCGTTGCCGTTATCATTGCCGTTTTCCGGTTCCGATTCCTCGCCCGCCGAGCTTTCGGCATCGCTTACGTCGGTATCCGCTTCGGGCATACTGCTTTCGGGTTCGCTTTCATTGCCGCTTTCGTCCTGCTCGGGGTCAGAAACGTCGGGTTCTTCCTGCTCTTCCTCTGCCTTATAAAGCAAAGCCGCCTTAGATAGCGCCTTATATTCCTTTAAAACCGCCGCTTTGGCAGGGCTTGCCGCAAACAAAACCGCCATTTCGCTTTCAAGGGCTTTTGCGTATTCATAATCCACTTCTTCCGAAATCTTGGCGATAGCACCGTCAATAAGCTTTACTGCGTTGGCGTAGGTTTCGTCATCACAGCCACCGTTTTTAAGAACAAGGTCGTGTATCTTAATCTTGCTAAACTCCAACAGCTTTCTAAAAGAATCATAGCTGTAATCAATATCGGAACTAACCGTATCGCTAAGAATACCGTTGCTTAAATATTTAGCATAGCCTTGGTTTATAAAATCGGTCAGATTGCTAAACACAAATCCGTCGGTACCAAGTTCGCGGCATTCCTCAATAGCATTGGCAATCTGCTTTCCGCCGATTTGTGCCGAGCTTTCAAGACCCATAAGCAGCTGGGTGCCTTCGCCGGTGCCTGCCGCAATAATTTCGCCCTTATCCTTAACAATTCCGCCGTAATATGCGTTATCCCCCAAGGGGTCAAGCTCGTCGGGGTCGTTTTCGTACATGGCAACACAAACGCTGTCAAACAGCTTTTGGGAAACCCAACCCAGCACGTCCTGCATATAATAATGGCTTACAACCACGTCTCTTTCGCTTACAACCGAAATACTAATATCGCCGTCAATGCTTCTTACGGTGTCCGAAAGGTCTTTTGCCATACCGTCAATAAGCCCTTTTCTATATTCCACCCAAGCATCCCAATGGGGCGAGCTGGTAAGCTCGTTTCTTATCTTGTTAATATCGCTTATGGGAATTTCGGTTTCGTAATTAAACCGCTCGAAGGTAGAAAAATCATACCCAAGGTCGGTACTTTCGCTAAACTTGGGATATCGCAAATGGTCAAACATTAAATAATCTATATCGTAATTTTCAACGATATATTTTACGTAATCCAAAAAGTACGCCTTAAAATCTGCGTTGGCAGGCGAGAAATATTTTTTCTCCAGCCCGTTGCCCTTTACGCTTGTTTCCGAGCACCAATCCTTTTCCGCAATATATGCAAATTCGTTATAATAAACGTCAATGCACAGCGCAAGCGATATGTTTTCCTTCTTACAAACGTCAATATAGGTCTGCAGAATATCAAAATCCTTATAGCTGCTGCTTGCGGCAAACTTGTTGTCCTTGGGCAGGGGAATGTATGTGCCGTATCCGTTGGAAATACGCAATATTATAGAGTTTAACCCCGCCGCCTTTGCCGAAATAACCGTGCTTCGTACGTCGTATGCGTTCTTTTCGTCGGGGGTGTGGAACGCACCGCGGAATTCTCTGCCCACCTTTTCTGCTTTTAGGGCAATAAGCTCGTTATCAAGCTTATAAATAATACCCATAGCAGTGCGGTAATCAAGCTTTGCTTCGGTTAACACCGTCGCTTCGGCAATAACCGCCGCCATTGCATCGTAATCTATATATTCAAATTCGCTTTTAGCCTTTTCCATATAAGCGTTCGCATCGGCAATGGCAATCTCAAGGCTCTTTTTAAGCATGGGTTCGTCGTAAACAAAGGTCAAAAATCCGTCGCCTACGGTGCAATGGGCGCCAACGGGGGCATAGGCAATAAGATCGTTTCTGTCTGCCTTGTTATAAGCGTATACCGCAAACCCGCCCTCGGGTATTTCTTTATCGGTACCGATAACGTCGCCCTCGGCGTTCACAATAACCTTATAACAGTAATTTATATTGCCGTTTTCGGTGCCGTCTGCCAACGAATAACCGTCGGTCTGACCCACAACCGCAAACTCCTTGTTAAAATAAGGGTCAAATTCGCCGTCATTATTTAAAACAAAAAGCCGTTGGGTAACACCGTCGTAATAAAGGGTATCGCCAATCTTAACCTTTTCTTCCAGCCATTCTGTTTTTGCGCCGCTGGCAGAAACAACATAACCGCCTTCGGGCACGGCAAGGTTTTCGCCTTCCGCATTACCGCCCTCTATAATAGCCGTAACCTTGTTTTCGGTATCCAAAACAAGGTTATAGCCCCATTTGTTTTGGTTGGTGGTTTCCACGCCGAAATAGATTACGGCGGTATCTACTTCTCGGTTAATGTTTTCGCCGTCGATAAACAGCCAATCGCCCTCTGCGGCAAAGCCGTTAAAGCAAAAGCAGGGCAGTAAAACCAGCAAAGATAACGCCAAGGCTGTAAATTTTTTAAACAATTTCATATATATCACCTAATTTACAAATCTTTACAAGCTACATTATATTATTACTTGCATTAAAAAGCAAGTAAAAACCCACTATTTTTGTGCAAAATAAAAAACATTAAAAAAATTTAACAAAAGGTATTGCATTTTTGCAAGACAGGTGTTATACTGTCATTTGTGAGATGTTGGGGCATACTGCCCCTTGATTATATGAAAGTGAGGATATTTAAAATGAAGCAGGGCATCCATCCCGATTACAAGACCACCACTATCAAGTGTGCTTGTGGCGCTGAATATGTTACCAAATCCGTAAAGGATAACGTTAAGGTTGATATTTGTTCCAAATGCCATCCTTTCTTCACCGGCAAGCAGAAGCTTGTTGATGCAGGCGGCAGAGTAGATAAGTTCAAGAAGAAGTTCAACCTCGACTAATTGTATCATTAAAAAGCGATTCGGCACACCAAAAGTGTGCCGTTTTCTTTTTAAATTTTAAAGAGGTGCAGAATGTCAGAAAATCTTAATATAACCGAAGAACTTAAATCAGGCAGCGGCAGGGCGGTTCTTGTTGCCGTTTCCGCTACCGATAAAGCCGAATCCTGCCATCGCTCGCTAAACGAGCTTGCCCGCCTTTTGGAAACCGCAGGCGGTACCGAGGCAGGCAGAATTATACAAAACCGCGAAACCCCCGATAACGCTACCTATATAGGAAGCGGCAAGGTACAAGAGCTTGCCGATTTCGTTGCCGAGGAAGATATTTCACTTGTCGTATTCGATAACGAGCTTACCCCTTCCCAAATAAAGAATTTAGAAAACGGCATCCCCAACGTTCGCGTTATCGACAGAACTATGCTTATTTTAGATATATTTGCCCTTCACGCCGTAACGGGCGAGGGTAAATTGCAGGTAGAAATCGCCTGCCTTCGCTATACCGCCCCCCGCCTTACGGGCAAGGGTAAGGATCTATCCCGTCTTGGCGGCGGCATAGGTACCCGCGGCCCCGGTGAATCTAAATTAGAAAGCGACCGCCGTCATATAAAAAGACGTATTGCCGCCCTTTCTGCCGAAATTGCCGAAATCGAGCGCACCCGCGCAGTAAAGCGCGCCGCTCGGGAACGGTCGGGTATAAAAACCGCCGCAATTATCGGCTATACCAACGCAGGCAAATCCACCTTGCTTAATACGTTAACCGATGCGGGCATTTTGGCAGAGGATAAGCTTTTTGCAACCTTAGACCCTACCACCCGCCGTTTGACCTTGCCCAGCGGAGCCGAGATTTTGCTTACCGATACCGTAGGCTTTATCGACCGCTTGCCCACCCACCTTGTAAAAGCCTTTAAATCTACCTTAGAGGAATTAAAATACGCCGATTATATTATAAATATAACCGATGCAAGCGAGGAAATTACCGAGCGCGAGCGCAAGCGCAAGGTAACCTACGACCTTATTCAGGAATTAGGCGCAGGGGATAAGCCTATTATCGAGGTATTTAATAAATGCGATATTGCCCTGCGGGATACACCCTTCCCCAAAGGTACTATCGAAATTTCCGCCCGCAGCGGCGACGGCACGTCAGCGTTGTTGGAAAAGCTTGACGAGCTTGTGGCAAGCGGCAAAAAGAAGCTAAGGCTTCTTATACCCTATTCCGAGGGCAGCGTGGTGGCGGATATCCACCGCCTTGCAACGGTTTTAGAGTGCGATTACGTAGATAACGGTACGTTAATTCTTGCCGAATGCGATGCCCGCGCCCAAGGCACCTTTGAAAAATACATTGCAGAATAAAAATATGCCGCAGATAAGCTCTGCGGCATTGTTTTTTTATATTCTCTTTTTAATTTCTTCTGCCTTGTCGGTAATTTCCCATCTAACGCCAAGCTCGGTTCTGCCAAAATGGCCGTAAGCCGCAAGCTCCTTGTAAATAGGCTTTCTTAAATCCAAGGCTTCTATAATAGCGGCAGGTCTAAGGTCGAACACCTCGTTAACAATTTCTGCCAACCTTTCGTCGCTAACCTTGCCTGTGCCGTTGGTGTTAACCAAAACCGACAAAGGCTTTGCTACGCCGATAGCGTAAGCAATCTGCACCTCGCATCTGTCTGCGGCACCTGCGGCAACAATATTCTTTGCAACGTAGCGTGCCATATAAGCCGCACTTCTGTCAACCTTGGTGGGGTCCTTGCCCGAGAAAGCGCCGCCCCCGTGGGAAGCATAACCGCCGTAGGTATCTACAATAATCTTTCTGCCGGTAAGACCGCTGTCGCCGTGAGGACCGCCCACAACAAATCTGCCGGTGGGGTTAACGTAAATTTTGGTATTATCGTCTACGTATTCTGCAGGAAGGGTAGGGATAATAACCTCGCGGATAATATCAGCGCGAATTTGGTCAAGACCAACCTCTTCTGCGTGCTGTGAGGAAACAACCACAGCATCAACGCGCAAGGGCTTGTCGTTTTCGTATTCAACGGTAACCTGTGTTTTACCGTCGGGGCGCAAATAGCCAAGAGTACCGTTTTTACGTACTTCTGTAAGCTTTTTCGACATTTTATGCGCCAAATAAATAGGCATAGGCATTAATTCGTCGGTTTCGTTGCAGGCAAAGCCAAAAACCATACCCTGGTCGCCGGCACCAATATCCTTATCGTCCTTCATTTCGCCGCTCTTTGCTTCCAACGCCTTGTCAACGCCCATGGCAATATCGGGGGATTGACCGTGTACCGCGGTAATAACGCCGCAGGTGTTGCAATCAAAGCCCTTATCGCTGTGGTCGTACCCGATTTCTCTAACGGCGTTTCTTGCAATTTCCATATAATCAACCTTGGCGTTGGATGTAATTTCACCCATAACCAAAATCAAACCTGTGGTGCAAGCGGTTTCGCAGGCAACGCGTGCTTTAGGGTCTTGTGCCAAAATGGCATCCAAAACCGAATCCGAAATCTTGTCGCAAATCTTATCGGGATGTCCTTCCGTAACCGATTCGCTGGTAAAAAACTTTCTCATATCCGTACCTCCAATAAAAAATACCCCAATGTCCTTTTAAGGATGTCTTAAAAGGGCAGGGGTAGTACGCACAATTAAAACATCTCATCTTTCGATATAAATCGCTGAATTGACACCTTGCGTTCAGTAGGTTGTCGTGGGTTCATCGGGCAGCTCCCTCCGCCACTCTTGATAAGAATGTACAATTATAATATCACGGCGGTAACGGTATGTCAATAACGAAAAAACAAATTTTTTCAAAAAATACAAAAAAATCTAAAAATAGCTATTGACAAAGAGAAATTTATCTGTTATACTAACCAAGCTGTCGCGGAGATTGCGACGAAAACATGGCGGAATAGCTCAGTTGGCTAGAGCAATCGGTTCATACCCGATAGGTCGTGGGTTCAAGTCCAACTTCCGCTACCATTAACGGCCCGTTGGTCAAGCGGTTAAGACACCGCCCTTTCACGGCGGTAACAGGAGTTCGATTCTCCTACGGGTCACCACAGGAACTTCCAAACCTCGGTTTGGAAGTTTCTTTTTATCTATTAACGCAAAAACCCTTGCCTTTTTGCGGCAAAAGGGTTATAATGTGTTCAATATTAAAAATAGGAGCAAACCAATGCGCCGCGGAATAATAATCACCTTGTTCTTGCTTTTGGTATGTATAATCGCCGTTTGGGTATTTATGGCATATTCCAACCACGTTGCCGAGCTTAGCTACGACGATATGGAATCCAAATCCAAATCGGTCAACCGCAACGGCTATTTCAGCGGTATGTACAAATGCGAGCTAAAGGGCAAATATATTTGCGATTACAAATGTACCATAGAGGGCGAATCTGCATATTTCACTCTCTACGTTACCCCAAATAAAGAAAAAGCCTACGAAACCGACAAAGACGGCTATGCAAGAATTGCCTTTAAGGTCGGCGAGGATATAAAAAACATCACTTACGTTGCCGATGGCGATGAAATAGCAATCTCATTCGGCAAACAAAACAGAGGAGCATAATTTTATGAAGAAACTTCTTTTATTAATTACCGCACTAATTATGGTGCTTTCCTTGTGCAGCTGCGGCGATGGCGAAAAGCTTGCCGAAAAGGACGGTATGTATATCGCAGGCAAAGACGGCGGCAACGAGGCTGTTCAGTATAGCTTCCTTTACCCCAAGGAATGGGAACTTTCCCGTAACGACGGCACTATCGATTTAACCTACGATTGCAACGCAGGCTCTTCCAAAATAGATATGGCAACCATAAGCGTTTATGCCTTCGGTTTAGAAAAGAATATGACAGCTCTTGAATATTGGGATACTTATAAAACCGATTTAGAGGAATTTTACGTTGTAAAGCAATCTGACGGCAGCTTTAAATCCACCTTCAAGCAGTTAGATATGGATTTCTACGGCGAAACCGCCACCGCCGACGATGTGGAGCTTCCCAAGCTTGACGATTCTCCCGCCATTAAGGTTAAATATTCCGGCGAAAAGAACAACCGCGTTTACGTATCCGACCAAATTATCTGTTGCCGTTATAAGACAGTTTATTTTATAACTCTTACCGTGCCCGAGGCATATTACGATGACGTTGCTCCCGCGCTTATGGCAATAAAAGACAACTTCATTTTCCAGGATTAAAAAAAATAAAAAAATTTCAAAAAACCTATTGACAAACCATTTAGGTTGTGATATTATTAGTAACGTTGTCGGGAACGGCAACGAACTTGGAGGTTTAGCTCAGCTGGGAGAGCATCTGCCTTACAAGCAGAGGGTCACAGGTTCGAGCCCTGTAGTCTCCACCAAAGGAACGAAGCAATCGCTTCGTTCTTTTTTTATCCAAACCACGAACAAGCACATAATCTCCTATGGCTGTTTACCGCACCCCTAAAATCCATTATAAGAATTTTAGTCAAAACGCACTAAAAGCCTTGCAAAACGCGGGGCTTTTTTTCATTCCCCAAAATATTGGTTTTATTGACATTATTTTTATTATAAGGTATAATCACAAAGTAAACGCTTTAAAGGAAGATAAATATGGAAAAAGTAAAAGAAAACCCCTTAGGGTACGAAAAAATATCAAAATTATTAAGCCGCTTTGCCACCCCCAGCGTTGTGGCGATGTTAATAAGCGCGCTGTATAATATCGTCGACCAAATCTTTATCGGTCAGTTCGTGGGTACGGCAGGGAACTCTGCCACCAACGTTGCCTTCCCCGTAACTACAATATGTATAGCCATTTCGGTGCTTTGCGGTGTGGGCGGTGCTTCCTGCTTTAACATCGAGCTTGGCAGAGGTCATAAAGACCGCGCAAAAACCGCGGTGGATACGGCTATCGTAACCGCTTTGGGCTTAAGCTTGGTTTATACTCTTATATCCGCATTCTTTTCTAAAGAAATGATGGTGCTCTTCGGCGGCAGCGGCGACGATTTGGTCTTGGCGCAGGATTACTGCAGGGTTTTAATCTGCGGTATACCCTTCTTGGTGCTGGGCAACGTATTAAGCAATTTCATCCGCGCCGACGGCAGCCCGCAGTTTGCAATGCTTTGTATGGGCAGCGGTGCGGTGGTTAATATCGCTTTGGACGCAGCTTTTGTTCCTTGGTTCGAAAAAAGCTATGCAATGGGTATGGAGGGCGCGGCTCTTGCCACCGTAATATCGCAGGTCGTTTCTTTCGTTATCGCGGCAACCTATACCCGCAGGTTCAAGAACGTAGAGTTCGCCATAAAGAAGATAAAGTTCAATTTTAAAGATGCAATGCGTGTTTGCGCCTTGGGTATGAGCAACTGTATAAATCAGCTTGCAATATTGGTTGTTCAAATCACAATGACAAACCAGCTAAAAATCTACGGCATTCAGGAATACGGCGAATTTGCCCGTTCTGCATCCGGCGTTCTGCTTTGCGAAATCCCAAAAGCCGCCTTTGGCGTTGTAATAAAGGTAAATTCCTTGTTAATTTCCTTTTTTGTAGGTATGGCGCAGGGCTCCCAGCCTATTGTTAGCTACAACTACGGCGCACAAAAATTTCCCCGTTCCAAAAAGACCTTTATGCTTTCCGCCGCAATCTGCTTTATCGTTGCAACCGTTGGTTTTTTGGTGTTCCAAATCTTTCCCGAATACGTTATTTCGGTGTTCGGCTCCGGCGATGCGGAATATATAGATTTTGCCGTAAAAACAATGCGTATATTCCTGTTCACCATAATGCTTAACGGCGTACAAATGACAATAGCCAACTATTTTTCGGCTATCGGCAAGCCTGTAAAGGGCATTATCCTTTCGCTATCCCGCCAAATTTTGCTGTT
>JAFYOG010000210.1 GCA_017560285.1 Clostridia bacterium | reverse complement strand
CGTTTATTGGTCCAACCTAAGCTGTGAGGCGGTGGGCAGATACGTAAAAATCGATTTGGAGCTTGCTTCTACCTTTGCATTCCTTAACGAAATTGAGGTATACGGCACCGAATACACCGCACCCCAGCCCCCTGTTGACGACGGCAACGGCGATAACGATGGCGGCAACGACGGCGAACCAGAGCCCGAACCCGATTACGTTATTGGCGACGCAAACGGCAACGGCAAGATAGATGCCCGTGATTACCTGCTTTTAAAGCGCGCTTACTTTGGTACTTATACCTTAACCTGCGATTTGGAGGTTGCAGATATTAACGGCAACGGCAAGATTGATGCAAGAGATTATTTGCTGTTGAAGCGAGCATACTTCGGCACTTATACAATTCAATAAAAATATCATAAAAACCGAGGACACGCGCCTCGGTTTTTATTGTTTTTCTGTTCTCTTTGCGCTTTTCTGTCTTATCTGCCGCAGAGCCCCTCATCCGTCAAAATCAAGGATTTTGACACCTTCCCCCCAGGGGGAAGGCTTTTTATGGCCATCGGCAATAGGCTGTAAAAGACACGTAACTATTGCGTCATTTTTTAGGTTAGGTTTTCTTTTAAAAGCGTTGCGTAGGAATTTGCAAAGAGGGTTATTGCGTTTTCGGCTTCTTCTATGGTGTTGCCGCAGGAGCCTACCTCTAAAATAATGCTTCCCTTGGTTTGGGCTTGGTTAAATTCCTCGGTGCGCAGGTTTATGGGGCGCATTAGGGTTGGGTAATCTTCGTTTATTTGCTGTTGTAAATGGGTGGCAAAGGTTAAATTGCTTTTCCAGCTTGGGTGGGGAATGCCCATTTGGTTTGTGCCCACAACCAGCATTAACTGCGCGCAATCTTTACCGTTTATATTAGTAAGCGGTTTTACGTTGTTGCCCTTGGAATCGAAAACCGAATCTCTATGTAAATCGATTACGAACTGCACCGTGGGGTATTTTGCAAGCAGGCTTTTTATTGCTTTTAATGAATTGTTGTAGGATTGGTTGTAATCGGGTAAATCGTGCATGGTTTTATCCTGTATTGCAGGGATGCCGAGAGCGTTAAGCCGTTGGCATAGCAGGTCGCCGATATGCACCACCGTTTGGGATTCGTCTTCCGAACGGAAATCCTCGTTGGGGGAATAGAAATCGTATCCGTTTTGAAGGTAGCTTTCGCTGCCGTGGGTGTGTACTATAAGCACCAAGGGCTTGGCGGTGATGCTTGTGTTTATGGGGAACGGCTTCGATAGATAATCTGCAAGGTTTACGCCATAGCTTGTACGGTCGATAATATTCAGTGCGGGGAGCTCTTCTTGGGTATACCAGCATAAATTGCTTGGGGTTACAAAGAGGCTGTCCTCGTTGGGGGTGGGCTTTTGTTGGGGCTTGGTGCTTTGATTGGGTTCCTGATCGGTGTTTTGCTGAGGCAGTTCCTGAATTGGCGGAGCTTGGTCGGTTTTAGGCGGAAGAGTGCCCGTACCCAAGGCAAATATGGGCAGGTTATTTATTACACCGCTGTCGGTATCTAAAAGATTTTGGGCGGCGGCATTGCTTAGGTTTGGTATTGCCCTTGCAAGATAGGGGGTTGCCGCAAGGGCTAATAAAAACATTGTTACAGAAAGCAGAAGACAGGCGATTTTTTTGATATTTGCCCGTTGTGTGTTGGTTAAGCGTCGCATAAATATTCACATCCTTAGGAAATTATATGCGGCAGGGTTTTAAAATATGACTATCTTATAAAATCTTTTATTTCGGAAATTTGCATTCCGTGGGCGGCAACGTTTATAGCCGTTGCCAAAAGGGCGGCGGTTTCGGCAGAAATTATATCGTTTTCCTTTGGGGTTACGAACATTTCCCTGCCACTGCCCAGCAAAACCATTTCTACCGCGGAAGAAAAATCTTTATCGGCGCCGTAATGCTGCTCTAATAAATCGTACGCCAAGGTTGCCGCATCTACCACCGTAGGGATGCCTATGGATATTACCCTTGAATTAAGATATTCCGCCGTAAGGGCAGCCCGCTTGTTTGATACCCCCGAGCCGGGGGAAATGCCGGTGTTTGATATTTGCACCGTTGTGGCAAGGCGGCTTAGGCGGCGGGATGCCAAGGCATCGATAAGGATTATGCATTTGGGCTTTATGCTTTTGGCTACGCTTTTAATTATTTCTGCCGATTCTATTCCCGTTTGGCCAAGAACCCCCGGTGATATAGCCGCAAGGCAGCCGAAGCCCGCGTTGCTGTAAAGAGCAGGGTCAAGACTGCTTATGTGGCGGGTAACCAACAGCTTTTTTACGGTACGCGGCCCCAAGGAATCGGGGGTGATTTGCTCGTTACCCAAGCCCGCAACCAAAATACAGCCCTCTTCCTTTGGCAAAAGCGATTTTAGCTCGGCGGCGATTACCGCGGCAATTTTGTTAAAACGGTGGGTGTCGGTTTGCCACACCTTGCCCATATCGACCGTAATATACTTCCCTGCCTGCTTGCCCGAAAGCTTTTCGCCCTCGCCCTCTTTTACCACCGCGGTGGTTACGGTTATTCCGTCCTTGTTTTCTTCTGTAAGAGTTATTCCCGATTGGGTTCCCCTTAGCTCGTGAACCTCTAAAGCCAAATCTGTTCGCTTATTATACATTTTTGCTCCTATAAACGGTTTATTATTATGCATTATTCCCATTTATAAAAAATTTAATATTTTTTTGTAAAACCTATTGCAAAAATCAAAAGAGTGTGGTAAGATTAAATGGTTCCAAAATCCAAAGGGAGGTACAAAGCACACATGCCTAACATTAAATCTGCTAAAAAGCGTGTTAAGGTTACCAAGACAAAAACGCTTCAGAATAAGATGTTCAAGTCTGCAATGAAGACTTCTATTAAGAAGTACAAGGCTGCTATCGCTGAAGGCGACAAAGCACTTGCGGAAAAGACCTATCTTGAAGCTGTCGGCATGGTTGATAGAGCTGTTTCTAAGGGCATTCTTCACCAGAACAACGCTGCCCGCAAGAAGAGCCAGTACACCAAGCTTCTTAACGGTTTAGCCTAAGTAATAGTTTAAGGCGGTAATATCCGCCTTAAACAAATACGCGGGTGTAGTTCAATGGTAGAATTCCAGCCTTCCAAGCTGGCCGCGCGGGTCCGATTCCCGTCACCCGCTCCAAATAATTACATCAATTACCACTTACGCCTTTTCGGCGTAGAAATGTGCCTTTAGCTCAGCTGGATAGAGCAACTGCCTTCTAAGCAGTAGGTCGGGGGTTCGAGTCCCTCAAGGCACGCCATTATATGGTGGCTGTAGCTCAGTTGGTTAGAGTACCAGGTTGTGGCCCTGGGGGTCGCCGGTTCGAGCCCGGTTAGCCACCCCAGAAAAGAACCCACATTTGTCTACGACAAGTGTGGGTTCTTTTCAACTAAATCCGTCCTATCGGACGGGATAAATCCCACTTTCGTGGGATGAAATCACTTTGTGATGAAATCCGACTTCGTCGGGTAAAGGGACGGATTTAATTTCATCTGCGAAGCAGATTTCATCCGAGCGGAGTGAGGATTTCATCGCGTTTTGCGCGATTTCATTGAAAATCGTAGAATAATGTATTCAAAGAGGTGATTTCGATGGCTGAAAATAAACTTGCTGATATGTCAACAGAATTTGCAATTCAAATATTAAAACTGACAGATGATATAAAAGGACATTATTCTTTGTCAAACCAGCTTGAACGAAGCGGTACAAGTATTGGAGCAAATATCCGCGAGGCGAAATATGCACACAGCCGTCCTGATTTTATTGCAAAACTACAGATCTCGTTGAAGGAATGCTATGAAACAGAATATTGGATTGAAATAGCACAAAAAGCGAATATTATCTCTGATGAAATTGCTAAAACCGTATTGCATGATTGTGGTTCAATTCGCAGAATGCTCATCTCCTCCATCAACACTGCAAAGGAAAATATAAAATGATTTATCGTTTGATAAAGGATCTCGATGACGAAGATATACCAACCATACTTTCGGTTTATAGACAACCATCGATTTCTCGGTTTATTAGTATTGACGAAGAAAACTATTGGAAATACATAACGAGCACCGATAACGTCTATTTCTATAAAATTTATAAAGATGACATTTTGCTCGCCACTATACATCTCGAATTGGTTGATTGTGTTTTGTATATGTCTGTGGTTGTTTTTCCAGAATATCAAAAGCAAGGAATTGCAACAACCATATTAAAGGATATCCAAACAAGAAAAATCGGACTTGATTTTGATAAAATTCAAGTTTCTGTTGACGAGAAAAACATCGCCTCGCTTAAATTATTTGAAAGTGTTGGGTTTATATGTGTAAACAAAGACGAAGAGCTTTTAGAATACGAGTATAGGAAAAATTAGGTTACACTACTTTTGCTTACTCTTACCTCGATTCTGCTCCGTTTGGTTACTCTTAGGCATGTGAAAAACCTCTTTTGTCTATCGGACGAAAGAGGTTTTTACAATTATATTTTACAGAAAAACATTTTTATTATTGACGCAAACCATTCTTGTTTAAAAAGACTTTATTAAAAGCGTTTCAACATAACAAGGCTCACTAAAAAGGATGCAGAATAAGAAAACAGAACCCGACGCTGTAGAAATCTACTGCGAGTGGTTCTGTTTTTTTATAGTGTATACGCTCTGCGCCTTTTTAGAAGCCGCATTTAATTATAATACAACAAATCGCCGTAAGTGGGGAAAGGCCAGAAGGAGCGTTCGGTTATGGT
>JAFYOG010000209.1 GCA_017560285.1 Clostridia bacterium | reverse complement strand
TTCGTTAAGGTGCTTGCCGCAACCGCAAATCTGCCAGTGGCTGTCGCCGTCGCTGTACCACTTGCCGTTGTTGGCGGGCTCGTGGGTAGCGGGGATTTCTTGGGTATCAAGTACGTAACCGCAAACGGTACAACGCAATTCCTTGCTACCTACAACGTCAACACCGTTTTCCTTGGTGGTAACCCATTTGCCCTCGTCGTGGTCAGCTTCTTCCAAATGCTTGCCGCAGCCGCACTGCTTCCAGTGGCTGTCGCTATCGCTAAACCATTTATCGCTTGCAGGTTCGTGCAATGCTTCGAAGGTTCTGGTATCAAGCAAATATCCGCAGGTAAGACAACGCAATTCGTCGTAGCCCTCTTGGTCAACGCCAACGGGAGTTACCTGTATCCATTCGCCTTGGTCGTGCTTAAATTCGTTAAGGTGCTTGCCGCAGCCGCATTCCTGCCAGTGGTTGGTTTCGTTATTAAACCACTTGTCTATATCGGCAGGTGCATGTGCAGCGGGGATTTCTTCGCTTTCAAGAGTGTAGCCGCAAACGGTACACTTCAATTCTTTTCTGCCAACAACGTCAACGTCGGCTTCCTTGGTGGTAATCCATTCGCCGTTATCGTGGTTGTCTTTATCAAGAATTTCGCCGCAAACACAGTTGTGCCAGTGGCTGGTTTCGTCGCTTGCCCAACCCTCGCCGTTTTCTTCGCAAATATGGTCGGGGTCGATAAATCTTACGTAAGGAGCAAGGCTTAAAGCGGTGTTTTCTACGTCAACGCCAAATCCCTTAAGAATCTGACCTACCTTAACTGCCTTTGCCTTTGCTTTGTTATCCGCACTGCCTATAACGGCGGTGCCGTCTGTTACGCCGGTTTCCCAATCGTGTACCGCAAGCAGAATCTGACCTTCGGTAAGTGTAACCGCGGGGGTGTTTTCTGCGCCGGTACCGTCGGTAACGCTCTTAACAACGTAACCGTTGTGGAAATCGCTCCATTCAATAAGAATGTTGGTTGTCCAAGCCATATCCTTGCTTTGAACGGTGCCGTGGGTGTAAATTACGCTTGCGCCGCCGCTCATAACCTTATCGAAGCCGGTTACGTAAATGTAATCGCCCTCAACCTGATTACCGTTAGCGCAGGTAACCTCTACTTCGTCCATCCAAACAAAGTGGCTGTTAACAAAGGGAATGTTAAACTTAACGTATTGTGTATTAAGCATCTTATCGGATTTTGCAACAAGCTTATAAAGCTTAGTACTGCCGTTTTCTGCTACAAGAGCCTTTTCTACCGAAACGGTAGCGGTTTTCCAGCTTCCGTCGGCAGGGTCTTGGTAAGAAATGCTCATTGTGGTGGGAGCGGTTATACCGTCGGGAGTATATTCTGCAAAATAACCGGTAAATATGTTTGCATCCTTAACAGCGCCAAGGTTTACGGTAATATCAACAGCGGTAAACGCGGTGCTGTATTGCCATACAGAGTATGCCGTGGTTCTAATATCAAGCACGCTCTTGTTGCCGTCGGTCAAACGGATGCCGTCATCAATATAATCGGGGTGTAGCTCGGTGCTGGGTGCGCCGATAGAGCTATCCCACTTATAATAGTTGCCTTCGGGGGCGGTGTAATCTTTAATGGGAAGGTTGCTTATGCAGTTATCGTAACGCTTATCCAAAAGCTCGGAAAGTGCAATAGCGGTTTCGGAAATAGCCGCCGCATCGGTGCTGTTGGTGGAAACAAGGTTAACTGCCTTTGCATAAAGCTCGCGGAGCTTAATAAGGTCGTTTTCGCCAAAATCCTTAACAGTCATCTTTTCGGCAAGTGCGATAAGAGGCTTAAGGATATCGACGTTATCGCTGTCTACGGTAACGGTAACAACCTCGGAATAGATAGTGTATGCATAACCGGAGGTGTTTTCGGTCTTGTAGCCCATAATCACCTTAGATTCGCCTTCGCCAACCGCAACAAGCTTGCCGTTAGCATCGACCTTTACAGAATCGCCGCTGATTACGCTGTAAACGATATCTTCCTCGGGAACGTTAATAACGTCCTTGCCATAGGTGGTATAGGTAAAGCCCTTGCCGGAATAGGTCTGTCCGTTAAACAAAAGCACGTCTTCTGCAGTAACGAACTTTGCCATATCGGTGAACCAATCAAGCTCGTCGGTGGTAATGCTGTCAAGCTTCGAGAAGAATGCAACGTTGTTAGCCCAAGCATTGCCGTATGTCCAGGGGTTAAGAACCAAACCGCGGTTGGTGGTAGATTCACCCATAAAGTTATCGATTCTAAAACCGTTGGAAACAGAGTTAGCCGAAGGGCTTAGGTTTGCATTGTAAGGCGAAGCCTGCGCCATCATTAACGCGTAAGAAAGAATAGAAAGGTTTTCCTTACTGCTGTTGGTATAGTTCCATTCGGGGGTGTTCTGGGGAGCATAACCGGTAAGGCTGGTGCTTGCATAAACATAGCTGTTTGTGGTGCCGGTTAAATATTTGTTTGCCTGCTCGATATATGCAAGAGCCGCAGAAATAATACAAACCTGATCTTCCATACCATAAGCCTTAACCGCGTCTGCGGTAGCCTTAACGGTGCGTTCGTATTCGCTGCCCTTAAATTCGATAAAGATTCTTATATCCTTATCCTGGAAGTAAGCAAGAATTTCGTCAAGGTAGGTAATCTTTTCGCCTGTCTTATAGCGAATTTGGTCAACCTGAGCCTTGGTCATATCTCTAATTCTGCCTTCAGCCTCGGTGCCTGTAAAGGTGGTGTTTGCAAGACCCCAAGCAGAGCCGAAGGAGGAATCGTGGAAGAGAACCAACGCGTTATCAACGGTGGTATAAACGTCAAGCTCAAATATATCTGCGCCGTATTCATAAGCGGCAATAAAGCTTGCAATGGTGTTTTCGGTACCCTTTCTGGGATAACCTCTGTGGCCTACAACCGTGGGGGTGTGGGTAAAGGTATCCTTAACGAAGTGGGTGTTAATAAGGTCGTTAATTGCGGTAGCATCGGTAGAGATAACGCCGTTAACGCCTGCGGTAAGTGCAGATACAGCTTCCAAAGCAAAGTCTGCGCTGTCTGCAGCGTTGGAAAGCTTAGCCCAAACTGCAATGCCAACCTCCTGAAGCTCGGAAACAACAGCCTTGCTTAGGCTTGCGGTGTTGGTAACGATAAAGCTTGCGGGAGCAGACCTTACCGTTTGGCGAAGTGCGTGAATTTCCGCAGAGGTCATGCTGTTTTTAGAAAGGTTGTAAATAAGACCTGTTCTGGGAATAGCGTGTGCCGCACGTATCTGTGCAAGAACGGCAGCGCTTGCGGAAATAACGTTAACGTCGTAACAGCCGGTTGCCTTCATAGCGCTTATAAGGGCGGTAGCCTGAGTGCTGTTATCAATCTGAATAGTGGGAAGCACCTTGTTTGCAACGCAAGCCTTAAGGGTTGCATTGTAATCCAAGCTGCCGCTGAAGAAGCCGTCGTTAGGCGCGTTGTCGGCGGTAATAATGCCGTTAACGGTCTGAACGTTAGCCAAAGCGTGAACAAGGTTGTTTGTAACGATTTCGTTATCAATCATACCGCTTACGGTGCCGGATGCGGCAGAACCCATAACGGTGGTGTTGGTATAATCGCCTTCTGTAAGCGTAAGGTTTCTAAAGGTTACGGTGTCGCCGATATCCATATGGTAAATCGAGGGGTTAGCGGTGGCACCCTTAACTACCATATAAATATCCAAAGCGTATCCGCTGGGAACAGCCCATTTGGAAATGGTGGTAAAGTTAAGCTTTTCTTTAAATACGTCCTTGGTGAACGCATCGTTTGCAACGTTGTCGTGGGGGTTGCTGCAATATCCAACTACCGAATATTCGTTGGTGTTGGGGGTCTGGCGCAGCTGGTAATATGCACCCCAGCCGCCTTCCAAAGCAATAAGCTTATCCAAAGAGGTAAATACCGAAATTTCGTTGGTACCTGCCGCCTTGTCAACGTGGTGAACGTTGCATTGTGTGGTGGGAGAATTGGGGTCTACCTTGGTGGGAACGGGTTCGGGGTACACAACCGCGCCCAAGGAAGCCGAAACTTCATCCAACCAAAGGTTAGCGCCGTTTAAAGGAATGGTAAACTTAATAAATTGAGCATCAACAGCCTCGGTGGCGGTAATTCTCAGCTCGTAAAGCTCAGAGGTATAGCCGGTGCTGCCCGAGCTAACGTAATAGTCGCCGTCGCCTACTGCAATTTTGCTAAAGTTGCCTTCAATGGCGGTAAACTCGCCGTCAGCCGCATCGGAATATGCAACGCTAAAGGTGGTGGGGGTGTGAACGCCCCAGAAGTTTTCTACGCTGTAAAGCGAGTAGGTGTCGGTAGATTTAACCTTGCCAAGGTCAAGCAAAATTTCAAGGCTTTCAATACCTGTCCAAGCCGCATAATTGCTTCCGCTGAAATCTACCGAGGAACGTATACCGTCGGTAAGCTTTATACCGTCGTCAACACGGGTGTCGGCGTGGTAAGCGGTAGAGTTGGTGGTATAGGAAGCGTTTATAGAGCTGTTTTCAGATAAAGTAGCTTCAATTTCGTTCAACCAAAGGGTGGTACCTCTGGGAATAAAGGTAAGCTTAATATATCTTGCCGAAACGATATAATCGGTGGTAAAGGTAACGGTATAAATGTGGGGAGTAATATCCGAAGTACCGTTGTTGTAGGTAACACCGTCGGCAATCTTTTGCTTGGTCATCTTGCCGCTAACGGGGGTAAACACACCGTTTGCAGTGTTGCAAACAGAAACGGTAACGTTGTTGGGTGTCCAAACGCCCCAGAAGTTTTCGGCGGTGTAAATGGTGTAGGTGTCGGTATCTCTAACAATGCCAAGGTCCAAAACCACGTCCATTGTGCCGGGCACGTCAAAGCCTACGTATTTGTCGCGGTCGTTGCCGGTAACGTCAAGGCTGCCCTTAACGCCGTCAATAAGCTTGTTTGCGCCGTCTGCATAGTTTGCGCGGGGGTCTATGGAATAGGTGTAGGACTGAATTACAGGGCCGTTCTTTGCAGAAAGGGTAGCCTCTATTTCGTCCATCCAAATAACGTTGTTAGCCGCCGCGGTAATACAGAACTTAATATAACGGGCGTTTATTGCTTCGTCGCATACCAAAGAAACGGTATAAAGCTTGGGGGTAATATCCTGCGTGCCGTTGTTATAGGGCGTACCGTCCTTAGTATAGGTGGAAACAAATCTGCCGTTAGCCTTTGTATATTCGCCGTCGGCTTTGTCGGAATAGTAAATTTCAAGGTTAGAGGGAAGCTGAACACCATAGAAGCCGTTGCCGGTATAAACGGTGTAGGTGTCGGTCTTCTTAACCGCGCCAAGGTCTAAAATAATATCCAAGGTCTTTCCTGCGGGAACGTCAAAGGCGTTGTATTTATCTGCCGCGCCTACAACAGGGGTGTTCTTTAAACCGTCGGTAAGCTTGGTTCTGTTGCTATCGGCATAGTTTGCGCGGGGCTCGATGGAGAGGGTGTATCTGCCCGCACCGTTCAACTGCCCTGCGGCAGTGCCGGGGTAAACGTAGGTGTTGGTGTAATCACCTGCGGTAAGGGTAAGGTTAATAAAGGTAACAACGTCGTCTGCCGCAAGGCTGTAAACCGATGCGTTAGCCGTACCGCCGTTAACCTGCATATAAATATCGCCGCTTGCGTCGGCAAAGGTCCAACCGTTGGTAGAATATTTGGCACCGGGGTTGCTGTTTGCCGCAATAACCTTATATTCGTTTGCATTGCCGGTAGAGCGAAGCTGATAATAAACGCCCCAACCGTTAGGGTCTGCGGTAGCAAATGCCGCATGGTCGGTAAATACCGAAATCTCACCGCTGTTAACAAGCTTGTTTACGTGGTGAACGCGTACCGCGCCTTCGGGCAGAATAAGGTTGGGCAACGAAGAATCGTAAGCAACCTCAATTTCGTCCAACCAAGTAAAGGTGCCGGTGGGAGTGATGGTAAACTTAATAAACCGCGCGTTTATGTGGGAGCTGGCTGTAAACTTAAGTGTGTGTAACGAAACCACACCGCCGTCGATAGTGTCGCCGTTGCCTATTTTAGTAATAGAAACAGCGCCGCCAACAGAGGTGTAAGTGCCGTCTTTAGCGTTGGAATAAGAAATTTCCAACTTTTTGGGAGCGGAAATACCCCAGAAATTGCCTGCGGCATAAACGGTATAAACGTTACTGTTTTGTGCCGAGCCTAAATCGAGAATAATTTCCACGGGAGAGCTTTGGTAACCAACGTAAGGACCGCCTGCGTTGGTGCCTGCGTTGGGGTTGCTCTTCGAGCCGTCGGTAAGGTCGTGGCCTCCGTCGGGCATGCTGGCGTGCAGGGTAGCTGTGGTAGAATAGCTCTTGCCAACCGAAATAACCGTTTCCGCGGCAACCGCCGTGGTAACGAACATGGTGGCGAAACAGCTTACAAGCATAGCCAGAACAAGAAGAAATGATGTTAGTCGCTTCATGTTTTGTGTACCTTTCTAAAAAGTTATTATTATAGTAAAGTATTATAGCACTTTTGCATATCGGTGTCAATGGATATATTATATTAAGGAAAGAAAATTTTAACAAAATATTACAAGAAAACAAAAAAGGCAAGCGTAAAGCCTGCCTTTTGTTTTTTTATTCGCTAAATATTAATAAGCCTTTGCCCAAACAACGCCGAATTTGGCTTCTTTGCCGCAGCAAACGCACTTTTTGCCCTCGTAGCTTATGCCGTCGTAAATGCAACGGGAACCAACGCCGGTTTGCGCTTTAACCTCGTCCTCGCATTCCTCGCATCCGCACCAAGGAGCAAATACAAAGCCATCACCTTTTTCAGCAAGAACAGCCTTAATTTCCTCGATAGTTTCTGCGCCGTAGGTATGCTTTGCACGGTTTTCCAACGCCTTGTTAAACATATCGTCGCGGGCTTGTTCAAGGGCGGTTTTAACGGTTTCACCAATGTTTTCAAGGGAAACAACGGTCTTTTCGCCGGTGGAACGGGAAACGATAACGCAGTTGCCAGCCTCAATATCACGGGGGCCAAGCTCTATACGAACAGGAACACCCTTCATTTCGTATTCCGAGAACTTCCAGCCTGCGCTCATATCGCTGTCGTCAAGCTTAACTCTAACGCCTGCGTTAAGCAGTTCCTCTTTAAGTGCGGCGCAACGGTCAAGCACGCCTTCCTTATGCTGCGCAATAGGAATAATAACTGCCTGAATAGGTGCAACCGCAGGGGGAAGAACAAGACCTCTGTCGTCGCCGTGAGTCATAATAATAGCGCCGATAAGTCGGGTGGTTACGCCCCAAGAGGTTTGGAAGGGGTGAACCTTTTTGTTTTCCTTGTTGGTGTAGGTAATATCAAATGCTTTTGCAAAGCCGTCGCCGAAATAATGGGAGGTACCTGCCTGCAAAGCCTTGCCGTCGTGCATAAGAGCCTCGATAGCATAGGTGGCTTCAGCACCTGCAAATTTGTCGCTTTCGGTCTTTTTGCCCTTAATTACGGGCATTGCAAGACTTTTTTCGCAAAAGTCTGCATATACGTTAAGCATCTGCTCGGTTTCGATAATAGCTTCCTCTGCGGTAGCGTGAATGGTGTGACCCTCCTGCCACAAAAATTCGCGGGTACGCAAGAAGGGACGGGTGGTTTTTTCCCAACGAACAACGCTAACCCATTGGTTATAAAGCTTGGGAAGGTCGCGGTAGGAGTGAATAATGTTAGAGTAATGCTCGCAGAACAAGGTTTCACTTGTGGGGCGAACGCAAAGTCTGTCTTCAAGCTTTTCGCTGCCGCCCATGGTTACCCAGGCAACCTCGGGGGCAAAGCCCTCTACGTGGTCCTTTTCCTTTTGCAAAAGGCTTTCGGGTATGAACATAGGCATACAAACGTTTTCGTGACCCAAGCGTTTAAATTCGGTATCCAAAATTCTTTGGATATTTTCCCAAATAGCGTATGCATAGGGGCGTATAACCAAGCAACCCTTAACAGAGGTGTATTCTATAAGCTCTGCCTTTTTAACGATATCAGTGTACCATTGTGCAAAATCCTGCTCCATGGGAGTGATTTCTTCCACAAACTTCTTTTCTGCCATAATTTATGGTCCTTTCAGTAAGAAAATTTACGTTCTGTTATTGCAATATTCGAAAAATTAATTATAATATAATGTGATTATTAATATAATCTTGAAAAAGTATAACAGATAGAAGTTTAATTGTCAATCGAAATTTGCTTACTTTATTGGAGGAATTATGAAATTTTCTTTTAAAATATTGGCAGTCCTTATGGCAGTGCTGTTTGTTGCAGGCTGCGTTGCAACCACCGCGCTGGCAGACCCTGCCACCGCCGACGAAATATACAGCATAACCTTTGCGGTAAAAGGCGAGGGTACGGTAGTGGTTACCGACAGACAGGGCAACCTAATTGCCGAAATTAAAGGCGATAATACCGAAACCATCAACGTAGATTGCAATATAACCATTTCCACCAAAGAGGGAATTGACCTTAA
>JAFYOG010000208.1 GCA_017560285.1 Clostridia bacterium | reverse complement strand
CTAAATTAAAGCCCTCGTTGGTTTCCATTCCGTTCATATTTAAGGATATTACGGGAATATGCGATAACCCGACCTTATCTAATGCGCGGCGTATAAAGCCTATATAGTTACTTGCGCGGCAGCAACCGCCCGTTTGGGTCATAATAATTGCAAGCTTATCGGTATTATATTTGCCCGAAAGCACCGCGCTCATTATCTGGCCTACAACGGTTATCGAAGGGAAGCAAGCATCGTTGTTAACGTACTTCAACCCAACGTCAATAGCCGACCTGTTGTCGTTACGCAAAAGCTCTATATTATATCCGTGCTTCTTAAATAACGGCTCTATCAGATCAAAGTGTATAGGGCTCATCTGAGGTGCAAGTATTGTATAGCCCTCGTTAAACATTTCCTTGGTAAATTCTGCACGCTTATAGGTTATATCGGCGGGCGCACAAGAAATTTCGTGCTCGTCTCTAATACCCATCGCCGCCAAAAGACTGCGAATACGTATTCTTACAGCGCCAAGGTTGTTAACCTCGTCAATCTTAAGCACGGTATAAAGCTTGTTGCAGTTTTCCAAAATTTCGCAAACCTCGTCGGTGGTAACCGCATCAAGCCCGCAACCGAAGGAGTTTAACTGTATAAGCTCCAAATCGTTGCGCTTGCAAACAAATTCTGCCGCGTTATAAAGGCGGGAATGGTATGTCCATTGGTCGTTTGCGCGCAAAGGACGTGTAGGCTCAAAATCCACGGGAATGCTGTCCTCGGTAAACACGTCAAGCCCATATGACGCAACAAGCTCGGGTATACCGTGGTTAATTTCGGGGTCGATATGGTAGGGACGACCCACAATAACAATACCGCGTCTGCCTTCCGCTTCCATTTTTTCTAAGGCTTCTCGGCCCTGCGCAACTATGTCAGCCTTGGCTTTTAACTGCTCGTCCCAAGCCATTTTTGCGGCTTTACGCACTTCTTTTGCAGGTATACCCCATTCCTCGGCACAAAGCTTAACCAATCTGTCGGCGGCAACCTCTTCCGATGTAAACGCCATAAACGGACGTATATATCTTACGTTTCCGTCGGTAATAGATTCTATGTTGTTCTTAAGATTTTCGGGATAAGAAACAACAATAGGGCAATTAAAATGGTTTTGCGCCTTTTTAGTTTCCTGACGTTCATAAAATACACAGGGGTGGAAAATGGTTGTAATACCTTTATCAATTAACCATTGAACGTGCCCGTGGGAAAGCTTTGCGGGGTAACATTCCGATTCCGACGGTATGGTTTCCATACCAAGCTCATAAACCTTGCGTGTAGACATAGGCGAAAGCTTTACGCTAAAGCCAAGCTGTGTAAAGAACGTAGCCCAATAGGGATAGTTTTCGTACATATTAAGAACGCGGGGGATGCCGATAACGCCTCTGGGCGCTTTTTCTTCGGGCAGGGGCTCGTATTTAAATATCCGTGCAAGCTTATAGGCAAATAAATTCTTGCCTTTTAATGCACTGTCTGTTCTGCCTGCGCCGCGTTCGCATCTGTTACCCGTAATATGCTTTCTGCCGCCCGAAAAATGGTTAATGGTAAGCATACAGCGGTTAGAGCAACCGTTGCAACGTGTGGCAGAGGTTTTGTATTCCAAATTTATAATTTCGTCAACCGAAAGCATACTGCTTTGCTGACCTTTATAACGCTCTTTTGCTATTAATGCCGCACCGAACGCGCCCATTATACCCGAAATATCGGGGCATACCGCAGTGGTGCCGGAAATTTTTTCGAACGCGCGCAGTACAGCCTTGTTATAAAACGTACCGCCCTGAACAACAACGTGCTCGCCAAGGTCCTTGGCTTCTGCAAGCTTTATAACCTTAAACAACGCGTTTTTTATAACAGAATAAGCAAGTCCTGCCGAAATATCACTAACCTTCGCGCCCTCTTTTTGCGCTTGTTTAACGTTAGAGTTCATAAATACGGTGCAGCGCGTGCCCAAATCTACAGGCGATTTTGCATATAAAGCCTGCTGTGCAAACTCGTGTGCCGTATAACCCAAGGAATTTGCGAAATTTTCAATAAACGAGCCGCAACCGGAGGAACAGGCTTCGTTAAGCAAAACGTTGTCTACGTAGCCGTTTTTAAGCTTTATGCACTTCATATCCTGACCGCCGATATCAAGAACACAGTCAACGTCCTTATCAAAAAATGCGGCGGCAGAGCAATGCGCGATCGTTTCAACCTCGCCTTCATCCAACCCAAAGGCAGATTTAAGCAAGCCCTCACCATATCCGGTAGAGCAGCTTCTGGCAATTTTTGCAGTATCGGGCATAACCGCGCTCATTTCCGAAATAGCCTGCATTGCGGTTTGTATAGGGTTGCCCATATTGTTTGCATAGAACGAATACAGCAGTTCGCCCTCTTCGCCGATAAGTGCAAGCTTTGTGGTGGTCGAACCTGCATCTATGCCCAAAAAGCAATTACCTTTGTATGTGCGTATATCGCTCTTTTTTACAACAGCTTTTTTGTGCCGTTTGCAAAATTCATCGTATTCCTCGTTGTCGGCAAACAACGGGTCAAGCCGTTTTAACTCAAATTCTATGTTAATTCCTTTTTCAAGCTTGTTTATATATTCGTTAATATCGCAGCCGTTTCCGTTGGCTTCCAATGCGGCACCCATTGCCGCAAACAAATGGGAATTTTCGGGGTCAACGGTAGTTTCGGGAGTTAATTTCAAAGTACGAATAAATGCTTTTTTAAGCTCGGGCAGAAAATGTAAGGGCCCGCCTAAAAATGCAACACAACCGCGTATAGGCTTACCGCAAGCCAAGCCCGAAACAGTTTGGTTTACAACAGCTTGGAATATAGATGCCGCAAGGTCTGCCTTTGTGGCGCCTTCGTTAATAAGCGGCTGAATATCTGTTTTTGCAAATACACCGCAACGTGCGGCAATGGGG
>JAFYOG010000207.1 GCA_017560285.1 Clostridia bacterium | reverse complement strand
TTTTACACCTTCGATAATCTGTTCATCCGAAGGGGTGGAATAATTTAATCTTACAGAGGGTGAAAATCCGCCCTGAATGGGATTAAAGCTTGAACCTGTTACCACCGCAACCTTGTTGGCAATGGCTTTCTTTGCAATATCATCGCCGTTGCCGCCGTTAACAGTTAACCAAATGAACAAGCCACCTTCGGGACGTGTATATACAGCCTTATCGCCAACGTATTCATCCAACTGCTGAAGCATTAAATTGCACTTTTCTTTATATAAACCGCGAATAAAGTTAATATGCTCATCCAAACCGTATTGATCGATAAATTTTGAAGCAACCATTTGGAAAAATTGGTTGGTGTGTACGTCGTTTACCTGCTTTACTACAACCATCTTTTGAACAATCTCTTTAGGTCCGCATACAAAACCAATACGCATACCCGCAGATAGTATTTTAGAGAAGGAAGAACAATATACAACTCTGCCGTTTTTATCAAGGCTTTTAATTGTAGGAACGTCTTCGCCGGAAAAGCGAAGTTCGCCGTAAGGATTATCTTCAAGAATTATAACGTTGTATTTTTCGGCTAATTCTAAAATAGCTTTACGCTTTTTTAAAGAAGTAGTAATGCCTGCGGGATTTTGGAAGGTCGGAATTACATATATCATTTTTGCGTTGGGATTAGCTTTCAATGCAGCTTCCAACGCATCGATATTCATACCGTCGTTTTCAAGATCAACACCAACTAAATTAGTGTTATAGGATCTAAACGCATTTAAGGCGCCGATAAAGCTGGGGTTTTCGCAGATAATCGTATCGCCCTCGTTGCACAGCACCTTTGCACATAGGTCTATTCCCTGCTGACCGCCTGTGGTTATAATAACGTCATCGTCTTCGATGCCGGTATTAAAACGGGTATGAAGACGTTCGGTAATTTGTTCTCTAAGACGAGGATAACCTTCGGTGATTCCGTACTGAAACGCAACAGATGCCTCGTTTTGATATATTTCGTTTGAAATTGCGTGCATTTTTTCTACAGGAAAGGAAAGGGGCGAAGGATTGCCCGCCGCAAAAGAAATAATGCTTTTATCAGAAAGCGATTTGAATATTTCTCTTATTGCAGAAGGCTTCATCTCGCTAACCTTGTTAGAAAAATTGTATTTCATAAGCATAATACTCCTATTATCTATCTAATAAATTTTATTATAACATACAATATCTCGTATTTCAACACTTTTTTGAACACAAATTTTCATTAAATATTGTATAAATTTGTAAATATCGTATTTACAAAAACAAAAAAATGATATATAATAAAATGAATTATGAATAAATGGAAGGTGGTTTAAAAATGGATAAGAAAATACTTGTCGAAACATCGGCACGCCACGTTCACCTTACCGAAGCAGATATGGAAATTTTGCTTGGCAAGGGTAACTCGCTTACCGTAAAGAAAATGCTTTCTCAGCCCGGTCAATTTGCCAGCAACGAAAGAATTTCTATCGTAGGCCCCAAGAGCACTATTAACAACGTTCTTATTCTTGGTCCTACAAGACCTGCTACACAGGTTGAAATTTCTCTTACAGATGCAAGAACCTTAGGTATTAACGTTCCCGTACGCGAATCCGGCGACATCGCAGGAAGTGCAGGGGTTAAATTGGTTGGCCCTGCAGGCGAAGTAGAAATTAAAGAAGGCGCAATAGCCGCAAAAAGACATATTCACCTTGATCCTGCTACCGCAGAGGAGCTTGGTGTTAACGATAAACAGATCGTATCGGCAAAGGTATGTACCGGCGAACGTTCTTTAACTTTTGATGAAGTTGTTGTTCGTGTTAATAAAAACTTTGCACCCGCTGTTCATATCGACACCGACGAAGCAAACGCCGCAGGATGCGCAGGCGAAGTTTACGCAGAAATTATAAAATAAAATATAAAAATTAAGATACAAAACGAAAGGAACTTTCCAATGTTGCAGTATTCAAAAGAAGTTGAAAACATGTGCGTTGTGGCAAAAGGCCCCAAGCACGGTCCTGCACCTATTCCCGAAGAAGGCAAATGGGTACAGGCAAAGGTAATCGAGGACATTTCCGCTTATACCCACGGTGTGGGCTGGTGTGCTCCTCAGCAGGGTGCCTGCAAGCTTTCTCTTAACGTTAAAAACGGTATTATCGAAGAAGCGCTTGTAGAAACCATCGGTTGCTCCGGTATGACTCACTCCGCGGCTATGGCTGCAGAAATTCTTCCCGGCAAGACCATTCTCGAAGCTCTTAACACCGACTTGGTGTGCGACGCTATTAACACCGCTATGCGCGAGCTTTTCTTGCAGATCGTATACGGTCGTTCTCAGTCTGCTTTCTCTGAAGGCGGTCTTGTAATCGGCGCCGGTATGGAAGATCTCGGTAAGGGCGCTCGTTCCATGGTTGGTACTATGTACGGTACCAAGGATAAGGGTGTACGTTACCTCGAAATGACCGAAGGCTATTGCACCAGAATGGCTTTGGACGAAAACGATGAAGTAATCGGTTACGAATTCGTTTCTCTTGGCAAGATGACCGACCTTATTAAGAAGGGCATCGAACCCAACGAAGCATACAAGCAGTCTATCGGCAATTACGGCAGATTTGAAGACGCGGTCAAGTATATTGACCCCCGTCACGAATAATTAAAGGAGGTAAATACCATGTCATTGTTTGAAGGCTACGAAAGACGCGTTGATAAAATCAATGCAGTTCTTAAGGAATACGGCATTTCCTCCATCGAGGAATGTAAAGAAATTACTTTAGCAAAGGGTATCGACTGCGATAAGATCGTTCGCGGAACTCAGCCCATTTGCTTCGAAAACGCTATCTGGGCTTACACCGTAGGCTGTGCTATCGCTATTAAGAAGGGCTGCACAAAGGCTGCTGACGCCGCTGCTGCTATCGGTATCGGTCTTCAGGCGTTCTGTATCCCCGGTTCTGTTGCAGAAAACCGTAAGGTTGGTCTTGGCCACGGTAACCTTGGTAAGATGCTTCTTTCCGAAGAAACCGATTGCTTCTGCTTCCTCGCAGGCCACGAATCCTTCGCTGCAGCTGAAGGCGCAATTAAGATCGCTCTTAACGCTAACAAGGTTCGCAAGAATCAGCTTCGAGTAATCCTTAACGGTCTTGGTAAGGATGCTGCTTATATCATCTCTCGTATCAACGGCTTCACCTATGTTGAAACCGAATTTGATCACTACACCGAAGAAGTTAAGGTTATTAAGGAAATCCCCTTCTCTAAGGGTCCCAGAGCTAACGTTAAGTGCTACGGTTCTGATGACGTAAACGAAGGCGTTGCTATCATGCGTCACGAGGGCGTTGATGTTTCCATCACAGGCAACTCCACCAACCCCACCCGCTTCCAGCACCCCGTTGCAGGCACCTACAAGAAATGGGCTATCGAAAACGGTAAGAAATACTTCTCCGTTGCTTCCGGCGGCGGCACAGGCAGAACACTGCATCCCGACAACATGGCTGCAGGTCCCGCTTTCTACGGTCTGACAGACACTATGGGCAGAATGCACGGTGACGCT
>JAFYOG010000206.1 GCA_017560285.1 Clostridia bacterium | reverse complement strand
GGGCGTAAAAATACGCCTGTAACGCTTCTCTCATCCGGACTGTAACCGTTGGTTTCGGAATCGCACCGAATCCTGCGCTCATCGCGCTCGCAGACTTTTACTGCCAATAGGGAATTTCACCCTGCCCCGAAGCTTATTTATAGCTATATTATAATCATTAATAACAATATGTCAATAGTTTTGTTTTGTGAAAAACAGCCAAAAACTACCTGCCTTTTCTTTGCCGAAAGTATATTGAAAAATATTAAAAAGTGTGATAAAATACAAATCTAAACATTTTTTGTATATTTATAATATAGGAAGCTTTGTTATGAAAATTATTGTTGTGGGCTGCGGTAAAGGCGGCACCTCGGTTCTTGCCAGCTTGGTTGGCGAGGGTAACGACGTTGTCGCTATCGATAATTCCCAGTCCGTTATCGACGAAATAGGCAATATATACGACGTTATGTGCGTTTGCGGCAACGGCACCGACTGCGAAACCTTAGAGGAAGCGGGCGTTGCCAAGGCGGAACTTTTCGTTGCAATTACAGGGTCGGATGAATTTAATATGCTTTCCTGCTTTATGGCAGAGCGTATGGGCGCAAAGCACACCATTGCCCGTATTCGTAACCCCGAATATAACGATAAAAGCTTGGGCTTTATCCGCCAACAGCTTGGGCTGACCGTTTCGGTTAATCCGGAATGGATGGCGGCTAAGGAAATATTCAACGTTTTAAAGCTGCCTGCGGTATTAAGTATAGAACGTTTTTCCCGCGGGAATTTAGAAATGATATCTCTTAAGCTAAAGAACGAAAGTATTCTTGACGGCTTAACCCTTATCGACCTGCGCCGCCAATATAAGGCAAACTACCTTGTTTGCGCCGTACAGCGGGGTAACGAGGTTTACGTTCCCGACGGTAACTTCGTGCTAAAAAGCGGCGATAAAATCGGCTTAACCGCATCCACGGGCGAGCTTCAAAAGCTGTTAAAAATGCTTAACCTTTCCCAAAAGGCGGCTAAAAGCGCTATGATTTTGGGCGCAAGCCGCACAAGCTATTATCTTGCAAAACGCCTTATCTCCAGCGGCACACAGGTTAAGATTATAGATAAAGACAGGGCACGTTGCCGCGAATTTGCCGACCAATTACCCGAGGCTGTGGTTATCTGTGGCGACTGCGCCGAGCAGGAATTGCTTTTGGAAGAGGGCATTAACACCGTAGATTCCGTTGTGGCATTAACCGGCAGCGACGAGCTTAATATACTTATTTCCATTTTTGCTCAAACCAAAAACGTAAAAAAGGTTATTGCAAAGGTTAACCGCGCCGAGCTTGCCGAAATGGCAGAGAATTTGGGGTTAGAAACTATTATATCCCCCAAAAAGATTACCTCCGACGTTCTTGCCCGCTATGCCCGCGCGTTGCAGAACACCGAGGGCAGCAGTGTAGAAACGCTCTATAAGCTTATGGACGGCAGTATCGAAGCCTTGGAATTTAACGTAAGCCCCGATTTCAAGGGTGCAAACATTCCGCTTAAGGACCTTTCCATAAAGCCCAATATACTTATTGCAGGCATTATCCGCGGCAGAAAGGCAACCCTGCCCACCGGTGCAGATATTATAATGCCCGGCGATAGGGTGGTTGTTATAGCTGCAAACCACAAGCTTATGGACCTTTCGGATATTCTTTTAGAGGCATAATTTTATGAATAAAAAGTTCGTATTCTATTTGCTTGGCAGAATAGCCCAAACCATCGGCATACTGTTGCTTTTGCCTGCGGCTGTGGCATCCTATTACCAAGAAATAGACCAATTTTGGGCATTTACGGCGGTTGCGGTGGGCTCGCTTATGGCGGGTACGGCAATAGCCTACGTGTGCAAGACCAAAAACAACGTAATATACGCCAAAGAGGGCTTTGCCATAGTTGCCCTTTCCTGGATTTCTATGTCCTTGGTGGGGGCTCTGCCCTTTGTTATAAGCGGCGAAATACCCTCTTACGTAGATGCATTTTTCGAAACCGTAAGCGGATTTACCACCACCGGCGCCAGCATTTTGGAAAACGTAGAGCTGTTAAGCCGCAGTATGCTGTTTTGGCGCAGCTTTACCCACTGGGTCGGCGGTATGGGGGTTTTGGTGTTTATAATGGCTATTGTAAACAACATTTCCGACCGTTCCATACACATTATGCGTGCGGAAATGCCCGGCCCCGTCGTGGGCAAGCTTGTTCCCCGCGCAAAGGACACCGCAAAAATACTATACCTTATTTATATAGTTATGACAGTGCTTGAAGCAATATTGCTTTTTGCAGGCGGTATGCCTATCTTCGACAGCGTGGTTCATTCCTTCGGTACTGCGGGCACCGGCGGCTTTGGCATTGTTTCAACAAGCGTCGGCGGCTACAGCAGCTATTGCCAATACGTTATAGGCATATTTATGCTGTTGTTCGGCGTAAACTTTAACCTATATTACCTTTTGCTGTTGGGCAAGCTTAAAAACATCTTCAAAAGCACAGAGCTTTGGGCGTATTTGGGTATTGTTGCCGCATCGGTTTGCGCAATAACAATTAACCTTATGTCTATGTACGAAAGCTTTGCCGAAAGCTTTAAGCATTCCTTCTTTCAGGTATCGTCGGTAATGACGACTACGGGCTTTTCTACGGCAGATTTTAATCTGTGGCCGGATTTTTCAAAAACAGTATTGCTTCTGCTAATGTTCGTGGGGGGCTGTGCGGGCTCTACCGCAGGTGGCTTAAAGGTTTCCCGCGTGGTTATTCTTTATAAGATGATTTTGGCGGAAATAAGAAGGCTGTTGCACCCGCGGTCGGTTAACTCGGTAAGGTTCGAGGGCAAAACCGTCGAGCAACAGACTCTTGCAAGCGTAGCCACCTATTTTGCGGTTTACGTTATTTGCGCCGCCGCAATATTCCTTGTAATCAGCTTCGAGCCTTTTGGGTTCGAAACCAACTTTTCGGCAATGACAGCCACCTTTAACAACATCGGTCCCGGCTTTGGCAGGGTGGGTGCCGCAGGCAGCTTTGCCGATTATTCGGATTTTTCTACAATAGTTTTATCCATATCTATGCTTTTGGGCAGATTAGAAATATTCCCGCTTATAATTGCACTTTCCCCCGCAACTTGGAAGAAATCCAGATAAAGGAGAAACGTTTATGAAAAAATTCTTATCCCTTGCGCTTTGCGCTTTAATGCTGTTAACCCTTGCCCCCATGGCGGTGTATGCCAACGGGGAAGTGGTTGCGGAATACCTTCCCGTAGAAGACTTTTTCGATAACGAAGAGCTTTTTGCCGCCTACGTAGACAGGGAATTTTATCCCGAATACGAAATTTCCCTTTGGGGCACCACTGCAAGAGCAGAGCTTAATGCAAAGGGTCAAAAGCTTTACGACAGCCTAAAATCCAACATAGAAAAAATTGCAAAGGGTACACAGGCAAGCGCCGTTATAGAAATAAGCTCTGCCATGCTTCAGCAATGGGGCGTTACCTACAAATTCAGCACAAGTACACACAACAGCAATTCTGCAATGGAAAGTGTAGATACCGAGCTTCAAAGCAAGGCTGTAATTACCGCGTTGCTGCACGATTGCCCCTACGATTTTTATTGGTTCGATAAAACCGAGGGCTGGGGCCACGGCGCATCTACCTCTACCGGCGGCGGTTACGTTACTATAACTTCCTACGTAATATCCTTTTCGGTAGCTCAGGCTTATCAGCCCGCAGGCTATAACGCTTCGCAGCCTACCGCAAATACCGCCAAAACAGGCGCAACCTCTGCTGCCGTTGCCAACGCCAACGCCATAGTAGAAAAGTATAAAGCCCTTAGCGATTACGAAAAAATAAAGAAATATAAAGAAGAAATCTGCGCCTTGGTTTCTTATAACGACGAAGCCGCCGCAGACCCCAACCCCGTTTACGGCGACCCTTGGCAGATGATATACGTGTTCGATAAGAACGACAGCACCAACGTTGTGTGCGAGGGCTATTCCAAGGCGTTCCAATATCTTTGCGATAGGTCTACCTTTAACGACAGCGACGTAGCTTGCTATACCGTTTCGGGTGTTACACAATATAACGGCGCTCAGGGCGGCCATATGTGGAATATCGTTACAATGGACGACGGCAAGAACTATATCGCCGATATTACCAACAGCGATAACGGCGCCGTAGGGCAGGGCGGCGGTTTGTTCCTTGCAGGTATGAGCGGTAATATTAACACCTATTATAAAATGTTCAGCTCCAAATATATGTATTATGCATATTACGACGATACAAAAAGCTTTTGGGGCACAGACAGCGACAGCATATTAAACATTACCTCTGCCGATTACAATTATACCCCTTCCCACGTTTGCTCGCCTAAGGATAACGTTTGGCACAACGATGCCGATTTCCATTGGCAGGAATGCTCCTGCGGCGAGGAAGTTAACGTTAACCTGCACGATG
>JAFYOG010000205.1 GCA_017560285.1 Clostridia bacterium | reverse complement strand
TTTCAGGTTAGATTGCTTGATAAAGGCACCAATAACGTTGTAGGCAGCTACAGCTTCGATCCCTCCCTCGTTCCCGATATTAAAATGCCCGCTTGGGACGAAAAAACAGGGGAAATGAATATGGGCAAGCTTCCCGCAAAAAGCGGATATACCTTTGTAAAGGCTTATACCGATGCAGAGGGTACCCAAGAAATTACAGAGGCCGTTATTAAACACCCCGGTGTTCTTAACGAAGCCGACGGTACTGTTACCAACCCCGTTCTCGATCTTTACGTAGATTGGAAGGAAGGGGAATGGTACCGCATAAGCAGTGCCGAACAGTTCATTAAGAAAGCAAACCTCAACGGTTGCTACGAAATAATGGCAGATCTCGATTTTACCGATAAGGTTTGGCCCACCGTGTTTATGCACGGCAACTTCGGCGGTAAGATTGTAGGTAACGGTTACAGCTTCAAAAACATCAACCTAACCCAAACCAACAATTCCAAAACAAATGCCGGCGTATTCGGTGCAATTACCGAATCTGCAGCAATTTCCGATCTAACCTTCGATAACGTAAGCTTCACTATCGAAGCAGGCGCCCGTCTTTCCGGTACAACCTTCGGCATACTTGCAGGTTCTTTGTCCGAAAGCGCGGCTATCAGCAACCTAAAGCTTCAAAACAGCGTTCTAACTATCGATTCCGCATGGCGCCACCTTACCGACGATTTTTCGGTTGGCTTGGTTTGCGGCAGAGGTAACGATACCGCTGTCATCACCGAAAACCTTACCTGCGCGGTTATCGGCGATAAAGTTCAGGTAACTCTCGACGGCAACACCGTAAATGTAGAGTTTGCCCAATAAAAACGTTATAAATTAATAACATAAATGAGGTGCTAAAAAAATGAAAAAGAAAATCCTTTCGCTTCTCCTTTGCATAGTAATGTGCTTAGGCGCGGCAACTGCATTTGCAGGCTGTTCCGGCGGCTCCGGCTCCGCAGGCAGCGATGCATTCGTTATTATGACCGAACAGCTCGACGGCTTGTTCAATCCCTTCTTCTATACCTCCGCTCCCGACGGTACTATCGTTGCAATGACACAAATCAGTATGTTGGGCTCCAAGTACGAAAACGGCGATATCAAAGTAGCCTTCGGCGAAAACGAATCTGTTGTTACCAAGGATTACGATATCAAAGAAAACGAAGACGGAACCACTACCTATACCTTCGTTCTTAAGAACGGTATCAAGTATTCCGACGGTCACCCCCTCACTATGGAGGACGTACTTTTCAACTATTACGTATATCTCGACCCTGTATATACCGGTTCTAACACCCTCTATTCTACCGATATCGTAGGTCTTTCTTCTTACAGAACCCAAAAGACCGAAGACGGCTCCGGCGCTAACGATGAACTTATCGCATCCGAAGCTGCAAGCAGAGCCGAAGCAAGAGTTCAAGAGCTTATTAACCTCTTCCTTTCTCAGAAAGAAGCTTCTTCCACCAAGGAAGTAACCTACGAAACTATGAAGTCTGCAATCCTTGCACACTCTCTTTCCAACGGTTATATCAACGCTATTTCCAACGATGCTTCTAAGGTTACCGTAAACGACCTTTTGGCAGACTACGATTATGCATTAAAGCTCTTTAAGGAAGAATTGGGCACCGACTATACCGCTGCTCAGGAATCCTACATCGATGCTCCCTACACCAACTATTCCGAATTTAAGGACGAAATCTTCTGCTTTATGTATACCGAAGGTTACGTAGAAGTAGAATACGCAGAAGGCGCCGACGGCAAGATCGACCGCACCACCTTCAAGTCCTTAAAGCCTGCATATCCCTCCACCATCACCACCAAGGAAGATGCTATCGAATATATCTATAAGGATAAGATTTCCCGCGAATTAAATATCATCCTTTCCTATTGGGCAACTGCCGCAACCCTTACCACTGAATTTACCGCAAAGGCTAAGGAAGTTATCCTTCACCAGAACGTAACCGGCGACGGCGCTTTGGCAATTCCCAACATTGCCGGTATCGTTTCTCTCGGTCATACCGCAGCAGCAGGTACCACCGTTAACGTAAACGGCACCGATTATAAGGTAGCTACCTCCCACAACGCTGACGGTACCGTTGTTAACGCAGATGAATACGACGTACTTCAGATCACCATCAACGGCGTTGACCCTAAAGCTATCTGGAACTTCGCTATCACCGTTGCTCCTCAGCACTACTACGGCGAAGGCAGCTCCGTTAAGGTAGATATTGCAAACAACCTCTTCGGCGTTGAATTTGCAAACTTCGATTTTATGACAAAGATCGTTCAGTCTACCCGCAACATCAAGCTTCCTATGGGCGCAGGTGCCTACAAGGTAACCAACGCATCCAACAGCGATACTCCTTCTCAGAACGACTTCTTTACCAACAACGTTGTATACTTCAAGCGTAACGACAACTTCCAAACCGTTGGTACAGGTCTTTCCAATGCTAAAATCGAAAAAATCCGTTATCAGGTAGTAAGCTCCGCAAACGCAATCGGCGCGTTGGAATCCGGTAACGTTCACTACATCTCTCCCGCACTTACCAACAACAACTACGATAAGTTGGAATCCCTTAAGTCCAAGGGTATGGTAACCCTTTCCAGCGACCAGCTCGGTTACGGTTATATCGGTATCAACTCTGCAAAGATCAACAGCCGCGAAATCCGTAAGGCTATTATGTGCGCTATGAACACCTCTCTTGCACTTGAATACTACCGTGCAGGTACCGCAGAACAGATCTTCTGGCCCATGTCCAAGGTAAGCTGGGCATATCCTACCGGCTCCGATGCTAACGATAACGGCTTCGAATATCCTCCCATCGGCGCATGGAGCGAAGATATCGCCCGTACCAATATTAAGAAATATATGGATATGGCAGGCGTAAGCGAAGGCGCATCCGAGCTTAAGGTTAAGTTTACCATCGCAGGCTCCAGCTTGCAGGACCACCCCACCTATAAGGTATTCCGCGATGCAGCAGCACTTCTTAATAGCATGGGCTGGAACGTAGAAGTTGTATGCGATACTCAGGCTCTTACCAAGATCAATACCGGCGCTTTGGAAGTTTGGGCAGCAGCTTGGTCTTCCGCTCTCGACCCCGACCTTTATCAGGTTTACCACAAGGATTCCTCTGCAACAAGTACCCTCGCTTGGGGCTATAACTACCTCAAGACAAGCGGTACCGGCGAAGAAAAGGCTATCCTTGATGAACTCAGCAGCCTTATTGATCAAGCCCGCGAAACCAACGATCAAGCAGTTCGTACCGAGCTTTACAAGCAGGCTATGACACAGATCCTCGACCTCGCAATCGAGCTTCCCGTATATCAAAGAAGCGTTCTTTACGCTTACAACTCCAAGGTTGTTAACATTCCCGTTACCGAAGTTAACCCCTTCTCCTCTCCTTTAGATAGAATTTGGGAAGTTGAATTCGCTCAATAATCGGAGTATCAAATGTTAAAGTATATTTTAAAACGAATCGGTATGTCCATACTCATACTGCTCGGCGTTTCTATGATAATATACTTCCTAATCCGCCTTATGCCCGTTGATTTTATTCAGGATAAAATCAACGCCATCAATCAGGGCGGTGCAACGGTAAGCCAAGAAACGCAGGATGCAATGTATGCTACCTATGGCTTGGGCGATAATAGCTTTATGGGTATCCTAAAGGGCTATTTCGGCTGGCTCGGCAAGCTTTGTACTCTCGATCTGGGTATCAGCTTCAAATACGGTATCCCCGTATCCGAGGTTATTTTCGACCATATGGGCATATCCTTTATAATCGCTCTTATCGCAACAGTTTTCGAATTTTTAATAGCAATACCCTTGGGTATTACAGCGGCAACCCACCAGTATAAGTTCCGCGATTATCTCGTAACAATACTGGTAATGATAGGTATTTCACTGCCGGCGTTCTTCTTCGGGCAGGTGTTAAAAGAGCTCTTAGCATATCAGCTGGGCTGGTTCGAACCTTCGGGTCTGGTAGACGCTACCTCGTCCTTTACGGGCTTCAACCTTCTTATCGACTATGCAAAGCACTGCTTCATTCCTATCTTAACAATCGTTATTCTCAGCATCGGTCCCCGAATGAGAATGACCCGTGCCAATATGTTAGAGGTTATGAATTCGGATTATATCCGTACCGCCCGTGCAAAGGGTCTTAAAGAGAGCAAGGTTGTAAACAAGCACGCCTTCCGCAACACCCTTATCCCCATGGTAACCTCTTTGGCAGGCTTGTTGCCTTCGCTGTTCTCAGGTGCAATTATTACCGAGCAGGTCTTCGACCTGCCCGGTATAGGTAACATGGCACTTAACGCTATGAACGCAGGCGATATCCCCTTTATAATGGGCTATAATATGTTCCTTGCGTTGCTAAGCGTAATCGGCGTACTTCTCGCCGACCTTATGTACGGTCTTGTTGACCCTCGTGTAAAATTAGAGTAAAGGAGGCACTTTCGTGGAAGAAAATAAGAACAAAACCGAAGAATTGGAAGAAACCAATCTTTCGGTTGAAGATACCGAAGAGCCTCTTGATAAAACAGTCCGTCTAATGTCGCCTACCCGTATGGTAGTGCGCAGATTTTTCCGTTCCAAGCTAAGTATAGTCGGCTTAATAATGGTTGTGGGCTTGTTCCTTTTCAGCTTCCTCGGTCCTGTGGTATATAACCAATGGGGCGAAATCGAGGTTGACAAAAGCGGTAAGTACGAATTGTCCGGCTCTACCGTTACCTATACCGTTAACGGTAACGAATATACCATTCGCCAAACAACAGAAAAATCCATAGACGATAATTCCTTGGCACCCCCTTCGGCAGACCATATTCTCGGTACCGATAAGCAGGGGTACGACGTATTCGTTCGCCTTATGTACGGCGGAAGAATATCCCTTATCGTAAGCTTTATCGCCGTATTTTTAATTACAATTTTAGGTGTAGTTATGGGCGGTTTGGCAGGCTACTTCGGCGGCGTGATAGATACTGTAATAATGCGTATATGCGACGTATTAATGTGTCTTCCCGGTATTCCGATTTTGCTAATTATCAGTACCATATTAGATAGCTCCGGCATCCCCGGACAATACCGTATCTATTTACTTATGATATATCTAACCTTCATTTCTTGGCCCGGCACCGCCCGCCTTGTAAGAGGTCAGATATTGTCCCTGCGCGAACAGGAATATATGGTTGCGGCAGAAGCAATGGGCTATTCTGCTTCCCGCAAAATATTCAAGCACTTGGTTCCCAACGTAATGCCTCAGCTTATCGTTCAAATGAGCTTAAGCTTAGGTAGTATGATCCTTTACGAGGCAACCCTGTCTTACCTTAACCTTGGCGTAAAAGCACCCTACGCCGCTTGGGGTACAATGATCAACATCATTTCTCAGGATACCGATATATTGGAAAACTACTTAAACGTTTGGGTTCCCGCAGGTGTATGTATAGTAATAGCCGTTTTAGGCTTCAACTTCATCGGCGACGGTCTGCGTGATGCGCTCGACCCGAAGGCAAGGAGGTAATTATGGCTAAAGCAAATAACAGACACCTTTCCGGCAAGGAAATTCGCGCAATCGTAAAAGAAAACAAGCGCATAGTTAAAAAATTAGAAGCGTTTAAAAACCGCAAAGCCGACGAAAGTGAATATATCACTTCAATGGCAGATAATTCCAACATCTTGGAAATCGATAACCTACACAGCTATTTCTTCACCGAGCAGGGCGTAGTAAAAGCTGTTAACGGCGTATCCTTCAATATTCCCAAAAACGCCACCGTTGGCGTCGTTGGGGAATCCGGCTGCGGCAAATCGGTTACAAGTATGTCTGTAATGCGTCTTTTGCAAGGTCCCACCGGTCAAATTTATTCCGGTGCAATCCGCTTTAATTCAAAGGACGAAAACGGGGAAGAGAAGGTGTTCGATATAGCAAGAATGCCTATCCGCGATATCCACAAAATCCGCGGCAACCAAATTGCTATGATTTTCCAGGAGCCTATGACGTCGCTTAACCCCGTATTTACCATAGGTCAGCAGTTAGACGAGGTTACCTTCATCCACAAAACCGGCGCAACCAAGGAAGAAGCGAAAGCTAAATCCATCGAAATGCTAAATCTTGTTGGTATAGCTATCCCCGAAAGAGTATACAGCTCTTTCCCCCACGAGCTTTCCGGCGGTATGCGTCAGCGTGTAATGATAGCTATGGCATTGGCAAGTAACCCCCGCCTTATCATCGCCGATGAACCCACCACTGCCCTGGACGTAACTATTCAAGCGCAGATTTTGGATTTATTGCGCGACCTTAAAACCAAGATCGACGGTTCTATAATGCTTATCACTCACGACCTTGGAATTATCGCAGAAATGGCAGATTACGTTGTTGTAATGTATGCGGGCAGAGTTATCGAAAAGGGTACTGTGTATGAAATTTTCCATAATCCCATGCACCCCTATACCATAGGCTTGCAAAAATCCAAGCCTACCCTAAAATCCGATAGCGATACTCTTTACAACATCCCCGGCAACGTGCCCAACCCCGTAAATATGCCTAACCACTGCTACTTTAAAGAAAGATGCACAATGTGCAACAAAAAGTGTTCGGGCGAATATCCCGAAATGATACAGGTAAGCCCCACCCACTTCGTGGCTTGCCACTTATACGAGGAGGAGCAACAGAATGGCTGATGAAAGAATAAACGAAGCCTTCGATCCGGATGCGATTCTCGAGGTACGAAACATCCGTAAGTGCTTCCCCATAAAAAAGACCTTTACCGGCAAGGTAACGCAGGAATTGGTTGCCGTAGATAACGTTTCCTTTAAGCTTTATCCCGGCGAAACTCTTGGTATAGTTGGCGAATCCGGCTGCGGTAAAACCACCTTGGGCAGAACTATTTTAAAGCTGCACCCCGCAACCTCGGGTCAGATCATCTTCGAAGGACAGGATATTACCAATCTAAAATCCTCCGAAATGCGCGAAATTCGCAAGAAAATGCAGATCATTTTCCAAGACCCTTATTCCTCCTTACCCCCCAGATTAACCGTCGGCGGTATCCTTTCCGAGCCTGTAAAGGTTCATAAGATCGTCCCCGATAATTTAACAAAGCAATACGTTTTGGACCTTATGGAAAAGTGCGGTCTGCGCGATTATTATTACGAACGCTATCCTCACGAATTTTCCGGCGGTCAAAGACAAAGAATTTGTATAGCACGCGCCCTTTCCGTAAAGCCTAAATTAGTAATCTGCGATGAACCCGTTTCCGCATTGGACGTTTCCATTCAGGCGCAGATAATCAATTTGCTAAAGCAAATGCAAAAGGATTTAAACCTAACTTACGTGTTTATTTCCCACGATTTGTCGGTAGTAAAATTTATTTCCGATAAAATCGGTGTTATGTATTTGGGCTCTATGGTAGAATTCGGTTCCAAGACGGATATTTTCGATAATCCTCTTCACCCCTATACAAAAGCACTTTTCTCCGCAATACCTCAACCGGACCCCGATGTAAAGATGGAACGCATTGTATTAAAGGGCGATATTCCGTCCCCTGCAAATCCCCCCAAGGGCTGCCGTTTCCACACACGTTGCCCCCACGCAATGGATATCTGCAAAGAGGTTCCGCCCGAGTATAAAGATTACGGCAACGGCCATTGCGCCGCATGCCACTTGTTAGATTAGTTTTTGCAGGTGAGCGAATATGAGTAAAAACAAAGAAAAAAAGCCCAAGAAGGAAAAGATAATTTATATCGACGACGGCAGAAGCCTTGCCGATATGAGTAACGTTTCCGGCGGCAATATGTTTGGGAAGGGAACAAGCTCTTCTCCCAAAGAAATTTGGAACACCTATTGGAGCGCAACCAAAATGATGTTAAAGCCCACCTTGGTTGCAGTAGGCTTTTTGGTAACGGCGTTTTTAATCATATCACTCATTTTCAAGGTAATGTAATTTGTCTCTCAAATTCTAAAAGTTAGGAATAACAGTATATGACAAACTCTTTAAAAAACAAGAAAACTAACCTATTTTCAAAGCTTTTGGTTTGCTTGCTTGTTTTGGCATTGTCCTTGCCCTTGTTCGTTGCATGTGGCGGCGGCAATACCGAAGTATCCGAAGACCAAAGCAGCACCGATGAATCCAGCACACCCTCCGGTACCGCTACAAAGTATAACGTAACCGTTAAATCTGCCGGCGGTATGGCTCTTCAGGGCTTGTCTGTTTACGTTTATGCAGGTGCAAACGGCGATGATCTTCAGAACTTTGCACAAACCGATATGAACGGTACCGTAAGCTTTGATCTTATTCCCGGCGCTGATTATATCATTAAGATTACCGGCGCCCCCAAGGGCTATGACGTAGCAGAATCCTACAAATTCACAGGCACTTCTGCCAACATCACCCTAAGCTCTGCCCTTATTAAAGAAGAGCTTTCTACCGCAACTCTTGGCACCGGCGATATTATGTACGATTTCACTATCCCCACCGCCAAGGGCGAAACCATCACTCTTTCCGAAATCTTAAAGGAAAAGAAGATGGTAATGCTTAACTTCTGGTATACCAACTGTAGCTGGTGTCTTACCGAGTTCCCCATTATGAACGAGGTATACTCCGAATACAAAGAAGATATCGAAATTATTGCATTAGACCCGTACCCCAACGAGGATAACGCGGTTGTTAAAGCGTTCCAGGAACAAAACAGATTGGATTTCATTATGGCATCCTGTCCCGCTTCTTGGGCAAATACCTTTGGTATTACCGGTTATCCCACCTCTGTATTTATCGACCGTTACGGCACTATCTGCCTTGTAGAAGCAGGTGCTATCACCAGCAAGCGTCCTTTCGTTAACGCTTTCGACCACTTCATTGCCGACGATTACAAGCAAAAGCTTTGCACCAACGGCATTGGCGATTTGGTTACCCAAATCGTTCCCAACGTAAGTATGGATACTTCCGAAAACGTTTCCGCAGTAATAAACAAGGGCGATATCACCGTAACCTATCATCCCGAAGAAAAAGATGAAAACGCACAGTATATCTGGCCTTTCCTAATCGGCAACAAATTGGGTCAGGATTGCTTGTATGCTTCCAATAAGGGTATCGACGATTCTTATGCAATTTTCTATGCCGACGTTACGCTCAAGGCAGGTCAGGCTTTGTGCTTCGATTATCTCGTTTCCTCCGAACGTCTTTGCGACATAATGTACGTAATCGTTAACGGGGAAGACGTTTATCAAATTTCCGGTGTTTCCGACCCCGAAGAATGGAAGTCCTGCTACCCCGTAGTGGCAGATAAAGACGGCGTTTACGAGGTTGCATTCTGCTTTACAAAGGATAGCGATTCCGGCGAAGGCGACGATACCGTATATATCGATAATTTACGTGTTGTTAACGAAGCTGATATCGATACCGCAACCTATTTGCCCCGCTATGCAGCAAAGGCAAAAGAAGACGGAACCTACAGCTACGTAGATATAGTTTTCAACGAAACCGACGGCTATTATCACGTAGGCAGTGCCAACGGTCCCTTGCTTATTGCAGACCTTATGAACTACTGCCAGTTTAACGAAGAGCTTTCCGTATACGAAATCGTATACAACGGCGATGCAGATAAAGACGGCGTAAGCCTTTACGAAAAAGAAGGCGGCTTGGGTATGGTAAAATATTTCAGCCTTGCTTCCAATTCTTCTTTGTCCGGCACCTGTACCGTAAATAAAGAGCTTTCCGAAATGCTTAAGCAGGTTGCCGAGGTTGCAGGCTTCGATGGCGATGCCAACGAATGGCTTAAGATTTGTAAATATTACGAAGTTTACGGTCCCAACGCAACCCAGCTTCAGGACCCCAT
>JAFYOG010000204.1 GCA_017560285.1 Clostridia bacterium | reverse complement strand
GAATTTCTTTGATTCTACCGATAAGCCCATAATATGTACCTTCGGTGCATTTAACCTCTTCGCCAATTACGAAAGTGCCTTCTTCACATTCGTATCTTTCGCCAATATACTTTAATTCCATTTTTTGAGTTCTCCTTTTAATCATTTATTAAGTCGAATAACGAAACCTGCACTTGCCCTATATCCAGGGCATTTGCATTCTTTAAGCACGTTGCAAATGCTTTTGCATAGCGTTCAGGGTTACGTATATACAATCTCATATCCACGAGATCATCCCTCTCGAGAGCCATTTTTAGCCGTCTGACATAACCCATAACACCGTCATAACAGATATGCTCGCGTTGTTTAGCAGTTAACAAACGCCCGAAGGGTTTTAATGCAATATAATCAGCATTACTTTCCAGCATAGGAAGCGTTTCTTTCGCTATCTGGCGTATCTGATCGGGGTTCGCCATATAGTCTTTCGAAACCTCAATCGGCACATCCCACGTACACACCTTGGGCAAATCCACTCCTAACGTTTCGCAAATCGTTTTGATTCTGCTTCTGTAGTTAAGAATATGGTTTCTCACCAAGTTCATATTGCTCCCATCTGTATAGTAGGGATCAAAACAACCATCGGTACGTATTTCGTGCCAACGCTTATATCTGCCTTCAAGCATAGGGACGAGCTTGTTCAGCTCGTCCTCTAACTTCTTATTGAGTTTGCATTTTTTATCCATAATGCACCTCATCCGCAGCCGTATTCATACAAATCATCGTCGATTAACTCTTCGATTTGTTCGTCTGTGATGTCGCATAGGCATTTAACTGCTTTTTTCAGCAATTCGTGCACTTCTTCAATGCTTTGAGGTTCGTTCTCTTGCATTAACCACGGATATGTAGGAGGGTATAATAAATAATATTCGCCGTCTCCATCATCTCCATAGGTTAATCGGTTGCTGTCGTCACAGTGGCAAAGCAAATCTGCAATATTTTGAAAAGGGTTCCCGCGCATATAATCATTGATATTAAAATTGTCTTTATCTTCGAGTATCTCTTCGTGGAGTTCCTCTTCCAATTGTTCGATTAGTTTAGCTATACACTTTTCTCTGTTAAGAAAAGGATACAACCTGTTTGCTTTGAGACCGATACCTTCTACCATCCAATTACTAACGCCCATGATGATTACCTCCTATATAAGCATGTTCTGCAGGTCGGATTCGCTTATGACCTTAATGCCAAGTGAATTGGCCTTGTCAAGCTTACTGCCTGCATTTTCGCCGCAGAGGAGATAATCGGTCTTCTTGGATACAGAACCGGATACCTTACCGCCGTTTGCCTCTATCAGCGCAGCTGCTTCTTCCCTCTTCATCGAAGGAAGTGTGCCGGTGATAACGAAGGTTTTGTCTGCGAGCACATTGCCCGTAGATTTTTTTGCCGGTGCCAAGACATTGACGCCTAGGAAAGAAAGGGTATATATAAGCTCCCAGTTGCTATCCTTAGCAAAGAAATCTACTATGGTCCGTGCGGTAATATCACCCACACCATCGATTTTTGCCAAATCTTCATATTTCTGCTTGCCTATTTCAAAGATAGAAGCGTATTTATCCGACAAGGCTTTGCCGACATGTCTTCCGACACCGGGCATTCCAAGCGCCTTTATGAAGCGCTCGAGATCACAGTGTTTGGAAGCTTCGATTGCATCGAACAAATTCTGCGCAGTTTTTTTGCCGAGCAGTTCTTCAACGCTTTCGTCAACGTCATACAAGGTATAAATATCTGTGATATCCTTAATAAGCTCATGGGAAATAAGCTTTTCAATAACCGCAGGGCCCATGCCTCGTATATCCATACAGTCACGGCTACAATAAAATTCTACGTAGCGTGCGAACTGTGCCGGACAAGACGGGTTGGTACACAGACAGCTCATACCGTCGTTTTCGATGGTAATCTTATCTCCACAAGCGGGACAAATATGCTGTGAAATATCAAAAACGTCGTGCCTGCCGTTTTTAGCAACCACTTTAACGATTTCAGGTATGATTTCGGCGGCTTTTCGTACAACGATAGTATCGCCTACCTGAATACCCAAATCATTTATCTGCTTTTGATTATGCAGCGTTGCCTTCGTAACGGTAGTGCCTGCAAGGATTACAGGATCGAATACCGCAACAGGGGTTATTCTCCCGGTACGACCTACCTGCAGGACGATGTCCTTAACGTAGGTTTCCTTTTCTTCGGGCGGATACTTGTAAGCAACAGCCCAAAGTGGATGATGTCCGGTTTCGCCCAATTGGTCGCGCAGATTATAATCGCATACCTTGATAACGGCGCCGTCAATCCAATAAGGAAGTGTGCTACGCTGTTTTCCGATAACCTCGATGGCGTTTAATACATCGTTGGCATATCCTATCCAGCGTTCCACAACGTTGAAACCAAGATATCCAAGCATATCCATCGCGTCTTTGTGGGATGAAAAATGAGATAATATCATCTCATCAGAGCTTTCAATCCGTTGCACGTTAAATGCGAACGCCCTAAGCTCCGCTTCCTTAACCACATCAACATTTTTGGTT
>JAFYOG010000203.1 GCA_017560285.1 Clostridia bacterium | reverse complement strand
TCGTTGTATTCGGGGGTACGAAGGTGGCGTGCAATACGCAACTTCATAACGAAGTGGTCCATAATTTCCTGAGCTTCAACTTCGGTAAGAAGACCGTTTGCGATATCTCTTTCGAAGTAGATATCGAAGAAGGTGCCTACTCTGCCCAAGGAGTTAGCCGCGCCGTTTTGTTCCTTAATAGCTGCAAGGTATGCGAAGTAGGTCCACTGAACAGCTTCCTTTGCGTTTGCAGCGGGCTGGCTGATATCGTAACCGTAGGAAGCAGCCATAGCCTTAAGCTCGTTAAGAGCCTTAATCTGGAAGGAAAGTTCTTCGTTAGCGCGGATAGTATCTACGTTAGCGTCAACCTTAGCAAGGTCCTTCTTATCCTTCTGTTTTGCTTCGATAAGTCTGTCTACGCCGTACAAAGCAACACGACGGTAGTCGCCGATAATTCTGCCTCTGCCGTAAGCATCGGGAAGACCGGTAAGAACGTGGCACTTACGTGCGGCACGCATTTCGGATGTGTATGCGCTGAACACGCCGTCGTTGTGGGTGTTCTGGTACTTAAATTTGTCTTTAACGGAATCGCTAAGCTTATAACCGTAAGCTTCGCAAGCGTTAATGCACATTCTCATACCGCCAAAGGGAACTACGCCTCTTTTAAGGGGGCTGTCGGTCTGAACACCAACGATAAGTTCGTTATCCTTGTCGATATAGCCGGGTGCGTAAGCGTTGATAGTAGAAACGGTTTCGGTATCTATATCAAGAACGCCGCCGTTTTGTCTTTCCTGCTTAAAAAGCTCTTGAACCTTTGCCATAAGGCCGTTGGTTCTTTCGGTAGCGCCTGCCAAAAAGCTTGCGTCGCCCTCGTAGGGGGTAAAGTTGTTCATGATGAAGTCGCGAACGTTAATTTCGTTCTGCCATGCTCCACCCTTGAACCCATTCCAGTTGTTGTGTTCCATAGTGATTCTCCTTCGATAATTTATCATTTTATTTTATTAAACAAATAATAAAGGCAAATCTGCTTATAGATAAGAGATTTGCCCTGACGGACCGAATATATTTACCTACATTCGCCAGCGGGATGGGCACAAATCAAGGCACACATTCCGCATGCTCCGTCAGTGCTGTAGGTGCTGTTCTTTCTACTGTGGTTATTATACATAAAAGAAATATGTTTGTCAATAGATTTTCGAAAAATTATTAAGAATTATTATCAATAAATCCAAAAAATATATTGACATTTGGGATGTAATGTGTTATCGTATTAACACAAAAAAGGAAAGCAGGTGCTTTTTATGCGTTTATATAATAAGGTAGCAATTATCACAGGCGGAAGCCGCGGCATAGGTTATGCCACCGCAGAGGCATTTTTGCGAGAGGGCGCGGTAGTTGCCGTTGCCGCAAGCAAGCAAGAGAATGCCGATAAGGCTGTTGCCAAGCTTAAGGAAAGCTTCCCCGAAAGCAAAATTATGGGTATCGCTCCCGACCTTTCCAACCTTGAATCTGTACGTCAAGCCTTTGCTTTGGTTAACAGCAGGTTCGGCACTATCGATATTCTTGTTAACAATGCGGGCGTTTCCGAAAACCAACCCTTTAACAGCTATACCGAAGAGCTTTTTGATAAGGTTATGAACCTTAACGTAAAGGGCGTGTTCACCGCCACCCGCGCGGCAGTGGAATTTATGGAGCAAAAGGGAAGCGGTGTTATTCTAAGCACCTCTTCTATGGTAAGCATAAGCGGTCAGCCCTCGGGTATGGCTTATCCTACCTCTAAATTTGCGGTAAACGGCTTAACGGTTTCGCTTGCCCGCGAATTAGGCCCCAAGGGTATTCGCGTTAACGCAGTTGCCCCCGGTATTACCGAAACCGATATGATGAAGGCTGTTCCCAAAGAGGTTATCGAGCCTATGGTAGCCCGCATACCCTTGCGCCGCTTGGGCAAGCCGCAGGATATTGCCAACGCTTTCGTGTTCTTGGCATCCGAAGAAGCTTCTTATATCACCGGCGTTGTATTAAGCGTTGACGGTATGATGCGCGCATAACAGTTTTATAACATTTTTAAATTATAATCCTTAAAAATATATCAAGGAGCAGGAATATGAAAAAGCTATTCTCGTTAACCCTTGTTTTGGCTATGCTTATGGGCTGCTTTGCGGCGGTGGTTCCCACCGTTGGGGCAGATACTATCCCCGCCAACGCCCTTAAGGTTCACCACGTAAACAAGGTTGTGGGGTCTAACCAAATTTCGGTTTTTTCTAATCATAATAATTTAGCCGGCTGTAACCCCAACGGCTGGGGCGTATATTATCAGCTTCGTCCTACGGGTACGGCTAACCAATACAGCGTGGTTGCATCCTACAACAACCCAGGCACTAAGTTTTCGGACGGTGCTTGGAGCTTTAACAACCAAAGCGGCGATATTTATATGCAGGTAAACGGCGCTACCGCAAATTCCTTGGTTTACAGCCTTGCCAACGGCACCCTTGTTACGTTTATAAACCTAAATCTAACAACCGGCGATTACAGCAGCACTTACGTTTATGCCGGCAAGCCCGTTATGGCGGCAGGCGAGCTTATTAACAACAAAATCACCAAGAGCAATCTGCTTAACTCTATCGGTAACGTTCAAAAGGTTGCGGCGGCAAGCCTTAGTTCTTTGCTAAGCTCTGCCGATGCGCCTGCCAACGTATGTATTGATGCAACGGGCGCAAATTTGCAAAACGTTATTCTTGCCTGCATAGATAAGCAGGTGCTTCCCACCATCGAAATCGATTCCGTAACCGAGGCAAACAGCCTTATTGCGGCAATGAACGCCTGCGGTTGTTACGACGTTAACGTTATTTCTGCCGATGCATCGGCGCTAAAGGCAGTGCGGGAGGCAACCAACGTTGCCCGTACGGGTCTTATTTACAATCTTAACAAAACCACCCTTACCTCTAAAGAGGCAGGTGCAATACGCAACACCGTACGCGCCGTGCCCGCCACCTTTGTGGTTATCGACAGCGCGTATGCAAACTACGGCGCGGTTTATCAGCTTCGCGAGCTTGGCGTTGCGGTTTGGGCAAGGGTAAGCACAGCTTCTTCCAACGCTAACTTTAAAACCGAGGTTATAAACACCCTTACCGCAGGTGTAAACGGCATTATTACCGATAACGCGGCGGCTGTTTATGGGGCTATTAACGAAAGCTTTGCCGAAAACACAATGCTTCGCACCCCTTATATAGTTGGCCACAGAGGTAACCCCAACGGCCCCACCGCCCCTGCCGAAAACAGTATGGAAAGCTTTGTTTCCGCCTATGAAAACGGCGCGGATATCTTCGAGCTTGATGTTTATGCCACCACCGACGGCAAGCTTGTTATCTTCCACGATTATTCCTTGGGCACCACCGAGGGCTTGCGCCTTACAACCTATACAGGCACTGCGGCAAACGGCGCATTGCAGAATATGTCCTCTGCCCAGATTAAGCAATATAAATACAAAACCGGCGAAGAAATTGCATTCTTCGAGGACGTTTTGGCTTATTTTAAAGATAAACCCGTTCGTATTTACGTAGAATTTAAGGGCAGTGCGGAAAACACCGTAAAATACACCGCAAAGCTGTTAAAGGATACCGATACCTTAGATAGGGTTGTGGTTATCACCTCTACCGGCTTCTTTATGGATAACGCCAACAAGTATTTCGAAGATAAAATGTCCTTGGGTTATATCTATTATCCTCAGCTTATAACCAACAACGATGATTGGAAAACCACCGACAGCATGGAGGAATGCTTAGAAATTCTTGCCGCTACCCTAAACATCGTTCAGGGCTATAACGGCAACCTTGCGCCCATTTGCACCGCCGTTGCCAATGGTTATTTGGGCGCCGCAGTTGCAAACCGCGGCTTGGTGCTTAACCCTTGGGGCTATGCAGGCAACGCCAACAACCAAATCGGCTTTTTCTCGGACGTAGATTCCATCACCACCGACGATAACCAATATTTTAAGGATATGATAAAGTTCGTTACCGCCTCTGATATCACCCTAAAGGAACGTCAGGCTTACGACGGCAGCGGCTTTACCGCCACCACCTACGGCAGAAAAGAAGCCGAGCTAAATGATATGAAGTTCGTTTACAGCGTGGTTTCGGGCGATTCTGTAATTGTCAAAAACGGCAAGCTTTACGCAGTAGGTCAGGGCGAAAGCAAGGTTGTTATCGGCTACAAGACAAAAACCACATCGGGCAGAGAATACGTGCTCTATTCGCAGGTGGTTACCGTTAACGTAAACGGCATCGACGAAACATTGCCCAAGCCCGAGGGTTTGCCCGAGGAAGGCCCTGCGCTTGACCCCGACGATTATCATATAGATATTCAGGATAACATCACCCTTGGCAAAAGCTACACCACCTCGCTTCCTTACCGCCAAGGCGGCAGCGACGTTAACTGGGCGTACGATGCATCCAAGCCCATTTCTTACCCCGACGAAAACGGCAAAACCCTTACCGACGGCTTGCTTCCCACCGCCCGAGATTACCGCGACGAGGCTTGGTTCGGCTTGCATAGCAGTACACCCGACGTTGCGAAAACAAACTATACTTGGGTAACAGTAGACCTTGGCAAGGCTCATAGCGTTTACAGAATAGTTGCATACGTTCCCTCCAATCTGGGCGGCGGCGTTGCTCCACCCGCTTCTATCGAGTTTGTGGCAATTTACGAGGGTAACGAAACCGTTATAGCCAAGCTAACTCAGTTTACAGACGACGAAACCTCTGCATATATTGCCGCCGAGGTTGTTTGCAACGTGGTTGCAGATAAAATAGAGGTTCGTATGACAGCCGGCGGTTGGAACTTTATTTCCGAGGTTGCGGCATACGGCGAGGAAAGCTTCGGTCCTGCGCCCGGCCCCGGTCCATCCTACCCCATCCCCACCTATACGGTTGGCGATGTAAACGGTAACGGCAAGATAGATGCCCGCGATTATTTGTTGCTAAAGCGTGCCTACTTTGGCACTTATACGTTAACCTGCGATTTGGAGGTTGCAGACGTTAACGGCAACGGCAAGATCGATGCAAGAGATTATTTGTTGTTAAAGAGAGCATATTTCGGTACCTATACAATTAAATAAAAAATAACATAAAAACCGAGGACACGCGCCTCGGTTTTTATTCCTTAGAGTGCCGCGAGCGGTGGAGCGAGGCGCGAGCGCACGGCACTCCATCCCATTAAAACGCTTGTCGTTTTAATGGAACGCGTAAGCGTTTTGGTACTTATACAATTAAATAACAAATAAAAAAGGAAAAGGCTTTACGCCTTTTTCTTTTTTGCACATAAAAAATGATAAAAATATAATTTGCTTGTCGAAAATGCATAAAATATCATTTACAAACAAAAATGTATGTGTTATAATAATACAAATGCAAAAAATCTAAAAGAGAGTGATTAAAAATGAAGCAGACCTTTGATTTTTCCATAGTAGACGGCATTTTGGCAAATTACCCCAAGGAAGAATCCTCTACTATTGCAATATTGCAGGATATTCAAGAGCATTATCACTATTTACCCCGCGAGGTGTTCCCTTACGTTGCAAAGGCAATAGGTATAGGCGAAGCTCGTCTTTACGGTGTAGCCACCTTTTACGAAAACTTTTCGTTAGAGCCTAAAGGGAAATTCGTTATCCGCTGTTGCGACGGCACAGCCTGCCACGTTCGCGGTTCTATACCTATTTTAGAGCGTTTGCGCAGCGATTTGGGCTTAACGGGCAAGCAAACCACCACCGCCGATCTAAACTTTACGGTGGAAACCGTTTCCTGCCTTGGCGCTTGCGGCTTGGCACCGGTTATAACCGTAAACGGCGTTGTTTACCCCGCAATGACCCCCGATAAAGCAACCGAATTGCTTAAAGAACTTAAAGAACAGCTAAAGCAGGAGGCGTAATTATGGCAAAACTTAATTCCCGCGCGGATTTTATAAGCTTCCGCAATTCCTGCCAAGAGGCTCTTAACCGCGAAACAAAAAAGATTTTGGTCTGCGGCGGTACGGGCTGTGTTGCAGGGGGCTCCTTGGAAATATACGAATCCTTGCGCCGTATTATGGAGGAAAAGGGTATTTCCGTAGCTATCGAGCTTGGCCACGATAATATCCACCGGGACGTGGTTGGCATTAAAAAAAGCGGTTGCCACGGCTTTTGCGAAATGGGTCCCTTGGTTCGTATAGAACCCCAAGGCTGGCTTTATACCAAGGTAAAAATAGAAGATTGCCAAGAGATTATAGAAAAAACAATTATAGCAGGGGAATGTATAGATAGACTTGCCTATACCCAAAACGGCGAAATATTCCGCAAGCAAGCGGAAATCCCCTTTTATAAAAAGCAAACTCGTACGGTATTAGAGCATTGCGGTCATATTAACGCCGCATCTGTAAAGGATTATATCGGTGTAGGCGGCTATTCCGCGTTGGAAAAGGCGTTGTTCGATATGACTGCCGACGATATCCTTGACGAGGTTTCCAAATCTAACCTGCGCGGCAGAGGTGGCGGCGGCTTCCCTGCGGGCAGAAAGTGGCGTTCCTGCGCAAGACAGCAGGTAACACCCAAATACATAGTTTGCAACGGCGACGAGGGCGACCCCGGCGCATTTATGGATAGATCCATTATGGAAGGCGACCCTCACCGTCTTATCGAGGGTATGATTATAGCGGGTATCGCCATCGGCTCTAACGACGGTTATATTTACGTTCGTGCCGAATACCCCTTGGCGGTAGAACGCTTGCGTATTGCTATCGCACAGGCAGAAGAGCTTGGCTTGCTGGGCGATAACATTCTTGGTACCGAATTTAGCTTTAAAATGCATATAAACCGCGGTGCAGGCGCATTTGTTTGCGGCGAAGGCTCGGCGCTTACCGCCAGCATCGAGGGCAAGCGCGGTATGCCCCGCGTAAAGCCCCCCAGAACCGTAGAGCACGGCTTGTTCGATAAGCCCACCAACCTTAACAACGTAGAAACCTATGCAAACGTACCCATGATAATTTGCGACGGCGCAGAGGCTTATTGCAAAATCGGCCCCGAAAACAGCCCCGGCACAAAGGCGTTTGCTTTAACGGGCACCATAAAGAACACGGGCCTTATCGAGGTTCCCATGGGCACAACCCTGCGCGAGGTTATATTTGATATAGGCGGCGGTATGCGCGGCGATGCGAAGTTTAAGGCGGTTCAAATCGGTGGTCCTTCCGGCGGTTGCTTAACCGAAAAGGATCTTGATATCCCCTTGGATTTCGATTCCTTAACCAAAGCAGGGGCAATGATCGGCTCCGGCGGCTTGGTTGTTATGGACGATAAAACCTGTATGGTAGAGGTTGCCCGCTTCTTTATGAACTTTACCCAGAACGAATCCTGCGGTAAATGCGTTCCCTGCCGTGAGGGCACCAAGCGTATGCTTGAAATTTTAGAGCGCATTGTAGAGGGCAACGGCCGCGACGGCGATATAGAGCTGTTAGAGGAGCTTGCCGATACCATTACCAACACCGCCCTTTGCGGTCTTGGTAAAACCGCTCCTTCCCCCGTAATAAGCACCATAAAGAACTTCCGCAGCGAATACGAAGCGCATATTTACCAAAAACGCTGTCCCGCAGGGGCTTGCAGTAAGCTAAAGCGTTACGTTATCGACCCCGAGCTTTGCAAGGGCTGCTCGCTGTGTGCAAGAAATTGCCCCGTTGGCGCAATTACGGGCGAAATTAAAAAGCCCTATATTATCGATCAGGATAAATGTATTAAGTGCGGCGTTTGCGCAAGCGCTTGTAAGCTAAAGGCTATAAGAGAGGAGGCATAACCCATGCAAAACAATTATATGATGCAGGTTGACGGCGTTCCCGTTGCTATCGAGGGCGAACGCAATCTGTTGGAAATTATAAGCAAAGTGGGCACGGTTATGCCCGTATTCTGCTATCACAGCAACCTTTCTATTTACGGTGCCTGCCGTATGTGTATGGTAGAGGACGAAAAGGGCAGACTTATGGCGGCTTGCTCTACCTTGCCCGCCCCCGGTATGAAAATTCGTACCAACACGGGCAGATTGCGCCGTTACCGCAAAAATATTTTAGAGCTTGTTCTTGCCGAGCATTGCCGCGATTGCACCACCTGCGCAAATTCGGGCAAGTGCAAGCTGCAGGATTTGGCGGCACAGTTCGGCATAAGCGAAATCCGCTTCCAAAACAGCCGCGCCGCATTGCCAAAGGACGAATCCTCGCCTTGTATTATAAAAGACCCCGGCAAGTGTATACTTTGCGGCGACTGTGTTCGTGAATGTAACGAAATTCAGCGGGTTGGCGCAATCGACTTTGCCCACCGCGGCTCTAACGTAACCATAAGCACCGCTTTTGATATCCCCCTATCCCAATCCCTTTGCGTGGGTTGCGGTCAATGCTCGGCAGTTTGCCCCACCGGTGCAATTATTGTTAGGGACGACAGCCACAAGGTTTGGAACGCCATTGACGATAAAGAAACCTTTACAAGCTGTGAAATCGCACCTGCGGTTCGTGTTGGCATAGCGCAGGAGCTTGGCATTGGCGATAACGAAAACTCTATGGGCTTAATAGTAGCCGCCCTGCACAGAATGGGCTTTGACAGAGTTTACGATACCTGCACCGGCGCAGACGTTACCGTTATAGAAGAAACCAACGAATTCTTGGCTCGGTTGGAAAAGGGCGAAAATCTGCCCTTGTTTACCTCCTGCTGTCCCGCTTGGGTTCAGTTTGTCGAAAAGAAGTACCCCGAGCTTATCCCCAACGTTTCCAGCTGTAAATCTCCTATGAGTATGTTTAGCAGTATTGTTAAGGAATACTTTAAGGAAAAGCTACCCGAGGGCAAGACAAAGCACTTCCACGTAGCGCTAATGCCCTGTACCGCAAAGAAGTTCGAATCCGGCAGGGAAGAGCTTGGCGGCGCAACCGACGTTGTTATAACCACCCAAGAGCTTATTAAGATGATACGTGAATCGGGCATAGTCTTCCGTGAATTAGAGCCCGAAAGCGTAGATATGCCCTTTGCAACCAAATCGGGCGCATCGGTTATTTTCGGTGTAACCGGCGGCGTAACCGAGGCTGTGTTAAGACGTGTGGCAGAGGATAGCTCTCGCACCACCCTTGCCGAAATAAGCTACAGCGGTGTACGTGGAATGGAATCTATAAAGGAAGCCATAGTGCACCACGGCGATAGGGAACTGCGCATTGCAGTTGTAAGCGGCTTGGGCAACGCCGAAAAGGTTATAGAAAAGCTAAAGAACGGCGAGGTTAATTACGATTTGGTAGAGGTTATGGCATGCCCCGACGGCTGTATAAGCGGCGCAGGTCAGCCCTACATTTCCTTTAGACACCGCAAAAAGCGTGGCGAAACTCTTTACCGTGCCGACAGAACCAGCACCATTAAGCGTTCGCAGGATAACCCCATGGTTGCCCATTTGTAT
>JAFYOG010000035.1 GCA_017560285.1 Clostridia bacterium | reverse complement strand
TATCATAAGCATTCCTATAGCTATTCGAAAAATAAACAAGTTGATTAATGCAAAATAATTATAACGGGAGATTTTCTCCCGTTTTTTTATTTTTAATTGACATTTACAATTATATGGTTTATACTCATTCTGTAAAATATTTTAAGGATGGTTTAATTATGAAAATAGTATTTTTTGGCGATAGCGTTACCGATTGTAATCGTGTATACGACGACCCCGCAAACATTGGTGATGGTTACGTAAAATATACCGCAGATGGCTTAACACAGGCATTTGACGGTATGGATTTTGAATTTATAAATCGCGGTATTAGCGGTAACAGAACCTGCGATCTGTTGGCACGTGTTGATAAAGACGTTATCGAGCATCAGCCCGATATCGTTACAATTCTTATTGGCGTTAACGATACTTGGCGTAAGTTCGATATGAACGATCCTACTACCGCAGAGCAGTTCCGTAAAAATTACGAAGCTATAATTACAAAGATTAAGAACGAAACTAACGCAAAGCTTATTATGATGGAACCCTTTGTAATTTACGGTATGGGCAGGGAAGAGTTCCGCGAAGATCTTAACGAAAAGATCGATGTCGTTCGCGAGCTTGCTATAAAATATGCCGATTACTATATTCCTTTAGATGGTATTTTAGCATCTGCAGTGGTAGAATACAAAGACCCTGCTGTTCTTTCTGCAGACGGTATTCACCCTGCAGAAGACGGCAAAAAGGTTATCGCTTGGCATCTTATGCAGGTGTTGTATGACACAATATTGGAACTATGCCCCGATTGTGGCGACGATTGCGGCTGTGGCTGCGATTGCGGTTGCGATTGCGAATAATGTTAAAGTTAAAGAGAGAAGCGGGTTGCTTCTCTCTTTTTTATTATTATATATAAAATTAAGTATATAAAAAACAGGGCACCCTATTGGGTGCCCTAAACTTTTTAGAACTTAAATTATGCGAGTTCTGCGAAGTACTTAATGGTACGAACCATCTGAGAAACGTAGGAGTTTTCGTTGTCGTACCAAGAAACAACCTGTACCTGGTAGGTATCGTCGTCAATCTTAGATACCATGGTCTGGGTTGCATCGAAGAGAGAACCATAGGTCATACCGATAACGTCGGAAGATACGAGTTCTTCATCAGAGTAACCGAAGGATTCGGTAGCAGCAGCCTTCATAGCAGCGTTGATGCCATCCTTGGAAACATCAGAACCCTTAACAACAGCGATAAGGATAGTGGTGGAACCGGTAGGAGTGGGGATACGCTGAGCAGAACCGATAAGCTTGCCGTTAAGTTCGGGAATTACAAGACCGATAGCCTTAGCAGCGCCGGTGCTGTTGGGAACGATGTTAACAGCGCCTGCTCTGGATCTTCTGAGGTCGCCCTTTCTCTGAGGACCGTCGAGGATCATCTGGTCGCCGGTGTAAGCGTGAACGGTGGTCATGATACCGCTCTGGATAGCTGCATAGTCGTTAAGAGCCTTAGCCATAGGAGCCAAGCAGTTGGTGGTGCAGGATGCAGCAGAGATGATGGTATCTTCAGCGGTAAGGGTGTTGTTGTTTACGTTGTAAACGATGGTAGGAAGATCGTTGCCTGCGGGAGCAGAGATAACTACCTTCTTAGCGCCTGCAGTGATGTGTGCAGAAGCCTTTTCCTTAGAGGTGTAGAAACCGGTGCATTCGAGAACTACATCAACATCGAGAGCCTTCCAGGGGCAGTTAACTGCATCCTTTTCAGCGTAGATCTTGATTTCCTTACCGTCAACGATGATGGAATCATCGGTGTAGTCAACGGTGTGAACAGGGGTAGTACCGAGTTTGCCGCAGAAACCGCCTTGTGCGGTATCGTACTTGAGAAGGTGAGCGAGCATTTTGGGGCTGGTGAGGTCGTTGATTGCAACAACTTCGTAGCCTTCAGCGTCAGCCATCTGTCTGAATGCAAGACGACCGATACGGCCAAAGCCGTTAATAGCAACTTTTACTGACATTTTGAGTGTCCTCCATGTTTTTTATTATTTAACCATCTAATATTTTATACTTTTAGACGGCAAATTACAATATGTAAATATTTGCAAATTGGGGTCATTTATTTTCGGGGTTTTGGTCATTTTCACTAATAAACTTGCGAACACGTAATTTCGCACCGATTTCGGCTACTTTTTTGCGGCAAATTTC
>JAFYOG010000202.1 GCA_017560285.1 Clostridia bacterium | reverse complement strand
ATACAGAATCTTCCGATGTAGATATGATAGGCAGCGGCACCGAATCTGACCCTTATCTCGAAATCCCTTCAGATATGGCTTTAACTACCGTAAAGATTTCCCCCGATAGCTCTGTATTCTACAGCATCCAACGTATCGGCGGTACCTTGCTCACCATTAACAGCTTCGATGTATTCGTTGTATACGACGGCGTGGAATACACCCCCGAAGACGGTGTTGTAACCATACTTATCGAAAACGTTATGGCAAACGAAGGCGTTTTGCTGGAAATCGGTAATATGGGTTCCTCTGCAAAACGATTCGAGCTTAGCTTCGAAAATCCCACCGGCACCCAAGCAAATCCTAAGGTTATAACGACGTTTAAAGGCGAATATAAGGTTTCTATCAAAAAGAACGATTCCGTCGGCTATTATTATCGTTATACTGCCGCAAAGGCCGAAACCATCCGCTTCTATCTAACAGGCACCGGAAACAGCGGCCTTGAAGTTACCCGTATCCGCGGCGAAATCCCCACCCAAAAAACCTTAGATAACGTTACCACCGATTACGAGGGAACCGATATTAAGGTAGATGAGCAGGGAAATGCTTATATTGAATTCGAAGTAGAAGCAGGGGATGAGCTTATCATCCACGCTGTAAGCATTCCTAAACGTAATAAATACCTTGCCACCGATATCACTTGGTGGGCAGAAACCAAATAATTCCTTGTTAATTTGCACAAAGAACGCAAAAATATATTGCAATTTCTGTTGTAATGTGTTAAACTGCTAAAAAGTTTACAAGACTTTTAGATAAAAAATTAGAAAGGAAAACCAAATTATGAAGAGATTCTTATCACTTCTTCTCACCGTTGCAATGCTTGCTACAATGTTTGCAACGATGGTGCTCCCCGCATCAGCAGAAGGCGTTGCTTTTAATGCGTCGTTCGATACTTCCTACTTCGCAAATGGTAACGCTGCCGTAATTGTTGTTCCGGAAACTGCAGATGCTTCTTACTATGTTGACGGCTGGAGTAATGTGGCTTTCGTACCCACTTCCGAAGCTAACACCTTCGAAGTTGTAGAAGGTCCTATTAACCAAGACCTCGACGTGCCCGAAAACGGCTTTGTTTTAGTTGTTTATACCTATGCCGCTTCGGCAGAACTTGCCCTTATCGGTAAGCTTTCTGTTGGCGATACCATCACCCTTACCGGTGTTGACTTCGAAAACAAAACTGTTGCTGCCGATGCTACCATTGACTGCGATATCAAGCGCCTTAATGGTAACGTTGCATACGGCAAGTCCTACACCACTTCCGAATTATACAGAATGGGTGGCGCAGACGTTAACTGGGGCTATGATCCCACCAAGAACCCTACATACCCTGACGAAAACGGCGTTACTTTAACCGACGGCATCACTGCTGTTGCAAGAAGATACGACGAAACATCCTGGGTAGGCTTGCACGATGGTATCGAAGATGCCGCAAGCGCAGGCTATGCTTGGGTTAACGTAGACCTCGACGGTAACTACTCTATTAACGAAATCGAAGCTTACGTTGCTCCCAGCCTTGGTAGCGGCGTATCTTACCCCGATACCGTTACCTTCGTAGCAATCGACGAAGAAGGCAACGAAACTATCGTTAAAGAATTCGCTCCTGCTGAAATCGCAGCGCTCAACAGCGATACTGCTCCTTATGTTAAGCTTTCTGCTGAATGCGACGTTGTTGCTGCTAAGATCGAAGTTCGTCTTACCTCTTGGAACCACAACGCATTCACCTTTATTTCCGAAGTTGCTGCATTCGGCGAAGCATACGTTGCTCCCGAACAGGGCGGCGAATCCTCCGATGACGAAACCGATGACGATAATGACGAACCCGCAGTTGGCACTATGGAAAACCCTGCGCAGATCACTCTTGGCGTAGGCGACTCTACCACCATCACTGTAGGTGCAGAATCCGAATACTACTTCAACCTCACCCTTCCTCAGTTCGGTGTAGGCTACGTTCTTACCGTAACAGGTAACACCGGCTTCCGTTATGGCACAGGTATGGGTATGCCCATTCCCGACACCAACGGTAGCTACACCGCACAGGTAGCAATGCCTCGTGCAGCTTCCGGTATTGTTATTAACACTACCACCGAAGAACAGACCTATACTCTTACCCTTGGCAACCTTCCCGCAGGTTCCTCTTATGATAACCCCGCAATTATCGAAGAATCCGGCGACTACAAGGTTACCGAAATTATGGATCAATTCCAGGGCTACTTCTATCAGTTCACCGCACCTTCCGCCGGTACCATCACTGTTACCATGAACGATGAAGAGGGCTGGACTTACTCTGTTACTAACAACACTACCAGCGTAGCAACCGATCAACACTGGTGCGACGACGATCCCGTTGTTTCTTCCGAAACCTTAGCAGTTGCAGAAGGCGACGTAGTTATCATTGTTGTTAACGTATACAACTCTGTAGAAATCGACGTAGATTGGACCTTCACCTTCACCGCTGCTACCGGCGATGATGACGATGATGAAAACACCGATGATCCCGCAGTAGGCACAATGGAAAACCCCGCACAGATCACTCTTGGCGTAGGCGAATCCACCACCATTACTGTAGGCGCAGAATCCGATTACTACTTCAACCTCACCCTTCCTCAGATGGGCGTAGGCTACGTTCTTACCGTAACCGGTAACACCGGCTTCCGTTATGGCACAGGTATGGGTATGCCCATTCCCGATACCAACGGTAGCTACTCCGCACAGGTAGCAATGCCTCGTGCAGCTTCCGGTATTGTTATTAACACTACCACCGAAGAACAGACCTATACTCTTACCCTTGGCAACCTTCCCGTTGGTTCTTCTCAAGATAATCCCGAAATTATAGAATATTCCGGCGAATACAAGGTTACCGAAATCTTCGATGAATTCCAGGGCTACTTCTATCAGTTCACCGCTCCTGCTGCAGGTACCATCACTGTTACCATGAACGACGTTGACGGTTGGATGTATTCTGTAACCAACAACACTACCAGCATTGCAACCGATATGCACTGGTGGGACGACGATCCCGTTGTTGATACCGAAACCATGACTGTTGAAGAAGGCGATGTAATTATCATCGCAATCAACGCATACGCAGCAGAAGATACCGAAATCAATTGGTACTTCTCCTTCTCTGAAGACGAAGCAGCTGGCGAAAACTATGTAAACAGCGATGTTTCTCTCGAGGTTGGAACAAACGATTATGATGTAAGCATGATGTATCAATACACCATATTCGATTTCACTCCTTCCGAAATTGGCAAATACACCATTTCTTCCAACAATGCAGTTCTCGGTATTGTTAGCTACAACGGTATGTGGGTAACCATCGAACCTTCTGCAGACACCGTAGATTCCAATTCTATCGAATGGGAATGCACATCCGAAGGTCAATCCATCTGGGTTGCTGTTATGGCAGATACCAACGTTGCTACCATCACCGTATCTATGGAAGAAATTACCATCAATCAGCCCACTCTTAAGGATTACGAAAACACCGCAACTCCCGAAGATTTCGTATTCGAAGGCGATATCGATGAACTCGAAGGCGTAGATTACGAAGATGACGTTATCGACACCGCTGTTCTCGGCGATGACGGTTACTATCACCTCAACTCTGCCGACGGTCCTATCATTTACGTAAACCTCAACGATGATATGCTTTCTCTCATTCAGGCAGCAAGCTACGGTCAGCTTTCCTACACCGATTTGGAAAGCAACACAAAGATTGATTTCACCGATGCATTCCAGGAATACGTTGATGCAGCAGGCGAATCTGCAATCTATCCTCTTACCGCAGACCTTATGGAAATCCTTACTAAGGTTTGCGAACAACGCGGCTGGGCATCCTTCTTCGGTTCCGAAAACGAAGACGTTTGGATGGCACTCTGCTACACCATGCCCGAAAGCGACGTTGAACCTCCCGTAGATGTTATCGTTGGCGATATCAACGGCAACGGCAAGATCGATGCACGTGATTACCTCTTGTTAAAGAGAGCATACTTCGGCACCTACACTCTCACTTGCGCATCCGAAGCAGCAGATATCAACGGCAACGGCAAGATCGATGCACGCGATTACCTCTTGTTAAAGAGAGCATACTTCGGCACCTACACTATCGCTGAATAAACTAATAACAATAAAAACTTGCAGTCTTTTGACTGCAAGTTTTTTTATACAAAAAATCCCCCAACTTGCTGTTGGGGGTAGATTATTATTTTGCAATGTATTTTGCTTTAACAAATACGTCGGCTTCTTTTTCAATCTTGCCGCTAACAAGATAATACTTGTCGTCCTTAACGCTGATTAAAGCATTTCCCAGTCCGTCGCTTTCGTCAATAACGTTCTTATCCGAAAGCAATAACAGGGTATAGCCAAAGGGTTTTTCTTCAAACCGCTTTGCATTAACGGCAATGGCGTTTGCAATCTGTTCAGGTGTGGCAGAGGTAGAATCGATAATCATATCATAATTAGCGTAATCAAGGTTATCAACACCGTAAATATCCTTAAAACGGGTGTTTTCTTCCATCGTACGTGCCATAAGCTGTTGCTTTGCATCTTCAACGCTTTCATATTTTTCTACGTCGCCTCTGTCGGCTGCAAAAACGCGCTCTGCCGCAACAACGGGGTCAACGTACATATACACCTTAAAAGTATTCTCTGCAAAATGCCAAGCCATTCTGGAGTCGTATACGATAGGGTCGTTTTTTCTTTCTCTCGAAATTTTCACAACCGCATCGTCAATAACGTGGTCAAGCTCAGGGTCAGCTTTCATTCGTTGGTTCAACTCCAATGTGGTAATGCCCATTTCCTCGGCAACCTTGCGTTGCACGGTGCCCGTGCTGTATATTTCATATCCGTAAACGTCTCTTAAAATAGCGCAAACCGTCGATTTACCGCTACCAAGTCTACCCGAAAATGCAATCTGCATAAGTTTTCAGCTCCTTGCTGTAAAATCATTGCCGCTTAAAAATCATTTTAAGCGGCAATTTGTTATAAATCCTTTTTCATCATCCAATGAACACAGCCCTCTTCCTCGTCAACCTCGCCGGTGGGGAAGTAGCCCTGCTTTTCATAAAAAGCAACCGCCCTCTGCTGTGCATGAATATAAACCGTTTTTCCGCCCTTTCGGCGAATAATATCTTCTGCCGCGGCAATAATCCTACCGCCCAAGCCGTTTTTTCTGTAAGGCTTTCTAACGGCAATTCTGCCTATCAAATATCCGTTTTCCAACCCGATAATTCTTGCGGTTGCCGTAGATTTACCATCTATGTAACCAACCAAATGAACAGCGGTTCGGTCGTGCTCGTCGAATTCTTGGGTAAAGCCCTGTTCTTCAACAAACACTTCAATACGAATATCCTTTGCGTCGCAGGGAAGATAATCAAATGCCTTAATTTCCAAAGCTTATTCGTAAATGGGGTACTTAGCGCAAAGCTTGTCTACTTCAGAAATAATGTATTCGCGGTTGTTTTCAAGGTCGGTAGCGCAAAGCTTAATAAGCTTAGCAATAACCTTCATATCTTCTTCCTTAAAGCCTCTGGAAGTAACTGCAGGGGTACCAACACGGATACCGCTGGTAACAAAAGGCTTCTGGGGGTCGTTGGGAATAGCGTTCTTGTTAACGGTAATGTGAACCTCGTCAAGGTTGCGTTCAAGCTCCTTGCCGGTAATGTTCATACTGCGAAGGTCGATCAAAAGCAAGTGGTTGTCGGTACCGCCGGAAACAAGGTCAAAGCCTTCTTCCTTCAATGCAATTTCCAAAGCCTTTGCGTTCTTAACAATCTGTTGCTGATAAGCCTTAAATTCATCGGTCAATGCTTCGCCAAAGGCAACAGCCTTAGCGGCAATAATGTGTTCTAAAGGACCGCCCTGAGTACCGGGGAAAATAGCCTTATCAATCTGCTTTGCATATTCTTCCTTGCAAAGAATCAAACCGCCTCTGGGACCTCTTAAGGTTTTATGGGTGGTGGTGGTAACAACGTCTGCATAAGGAACAGGGCTGGGGTGAACGCCTGCAGCAACCAAGCCTGCAATGTGCGCCATATCAACCATAAGGATAGCGCCAACCTTGTCGGCAATTTCTCTGCAACGTGCAAAATCGATAACTCTGGGGTATGCACTTGCGCCTACAACAATCATCTTGGGCTTGCATTCAAGCGCAGTCTGTTCCATTTTATCGTAATCTATTCTGTGGGTGTCGTCGTCAACACCGTAAGGAACCACGTTAAAATATTTACCGGAAATATTAACGGGAGAACCGTGGGAAAGATGTCCGCCGTGGGCAAGGTTCATACCCATAACGGTATCGCCGGGTTGAAGGAAAGCAAAGAAGGTAGCAAGGTTAGCACTTGCGCCGCAGTGAGGCTGTACGTTAGCGTGTTCAGCGCCAAAAAGCTTCTTAGCTCTTTCAATAGCAATGGTTTCAACCTTGTCAACCTCTTCACAGCCGCCGTAGTATCTGTGAGCAGGGTAGCCTTCGGCATATTTATTGGTAAGTATAGTACCTGCTGCTGCAAGTACAGATTCGCTTACGATATTTTCACTTGCAATAAGTTCAATGTTGCGTTTTTGTCTTTTAAGCTCGCCGTCAATTGCTTCTGCAACTTCAGGGTCAAATTTACGCAAATATTCGATGTTCTGCATAACAATACCTCATAATATCAAAATATATAATAGAATACCACAATTAACAAAGAAATATGTGAACATTTTGTAAACAAACCGCCGAAAAGCCCTTATTTTCAACAAAAAATTAATATGCAAAATTTCATAATTCTTTGACATTTATATAAAGATGTGGTAGAATATAATGTAAAAATTTATTCGGAGTAATAAATATGTTCGAAAAATCAATTCCCGACCTTTCAATAGATTTCGTTTTAAAGCTTTTCGGCACTTTAGACGGCAATATAGATAACATAGAATCTGCCTTTTCCGTGTCTGTTGTTGCCCGCGAAGGGGTAATAAAAATCACGGGTAACGACGTAAACAGCGTCAATATGGCGGCATCCTGCATTCGTCAATTAGAACGTGTCAGCAAAATGTCCGAAAGCATCGACGAAAACACAATAAATTACGTAATAACAATGGTGCGCGAGGAAAAGGAAACCGAGCTTGATACCATATATAACGATTGCATATGTCTTACCAACAAAGGCAAGCCCATTAAGGCAAAAACCGTTGGTCAGCAAAAATATGTCGATGCAATCAATAATAACACCATCGTGTTCGGCGTGGGCCCCGCAGGTACGGGTAAAACCTTCCTTGCGGTTGCTATGGCGGTTACCGCTTTAAAGAAAAAGCAAATTTCCAAAATCGTTCTAACCCGTCCCGCCGTAGAAGCAGGGGAAAAGCTGGGCTTCCTCCCCGGCGATTTACAAAGCAAAATCGACCCATACCTTCGCCCCCTGTACGATGCACTTGGGGAAATGCTTGGCAACGAAAGCTTTAAAAACTGCGGCGAAAAGGGAATTATCGAGGTTTGCCCCCTTGCCTATATGCGCGGCAGAACTCTTGACGATGCCTTTATAATCCTTGACGAAGCACAAAACACCACCCCCGAGCAAATGAAGATGTTTCTTACCCGTCTCGGCAACAACAGCAAAGCTATAATAACCGGCGATATAACCCAAATCGATTTACCCTTTATCCGCAAAAGCGGTCTTGTAGATGCGTTGGAGATTTTAGATAATATCAAGGGTATCGGCATATTCCGCTTTACCCATAAAGACGTTGTACGCCATCCCTTGGTTCAAAAAATTATCCAAGCCTACGAAAAAAGGGATGCATCCAACCCCCAAGGCAATTCTTCCCCCCGCCGCGAAGCCTTCAGAAGGAGAACTAAGGAATGATAAAAATTTATTTCGATATCCAAACCGACCCTATCCCAAAGCTGTACGAAACACTTATAAAAAGGGTTATCCGCACCACCGTTGCAGAACAGTATCCTAACCACAGGTTCGAGGTTAACGTTACAATCTGCGATGACGAAGCTATTCACCAAATCAACAAAGAGCATCGAAATATAGATAAACCCACCGACGTTTTATCCTTCCCGTTTTACGATTTCGATACCCCAAATATCACCACCTTGCTTGGGGATATTATCATCTCTCGCGATACCGCATACCGCCAAGCAAAGGAATACGGTCATTCGCCAAAGCGCGAATTTTGCTTCCTCGCCGCCCATTCCGCATTGCATCTGTTGGGCTACGACCACGAAACCGAACCCGAACGCATAGAAATGGAAGCAAAGCAAAAAGAAATTCTCGATAATCTTGGTATAAAGAGGTAACTATGACAAAGACAGCATTTATAATGATAGCAGGCAAGCCTAACGTTGGCAAAAGCACTCTGCTAAATACACTCTTGGGCGAAAAGGTAGCCATCGTTTCCCGCAAGCCCCAAACCACCCGTAACCGTATAACCGGCGTGTTGACAAAAGGCGAAAATCAGTATGTTTTCACCGATACCCCCGGTCTGCATAAGCCCAAAACCCTGCTTGGCGAATATATGATGAAGTCTGTTGGCAACGTTGCCGAATCCTCCGATATCGTGCTTTTCGTCATAGAAGCAGGCACCGAGCTTAACCCCAACGAATATTCCGCATTGGATAAATATCAGGCAATGGGAATGGACGTTATACTTATTATCAACAAAACCGATAAAGCAAACAAGGTAAAAATCCTTCAGCAAATAAGCGAGCTTTCCCAAAAATACACCTTCCATTCGGTAATTCCCATTTCCGCCCTTAACGGCGACGGTATCGATATAATCTTCCAAGAGCTGGAACCCTTGCTTACCGAAAGCATCCATTTCTTCCCCGAGGATTATATAACCGACCAACCCGAGCGTAAAATTTTTGCAGAAATCATCCGCGAAAAGGTGCTTAGATTGTTGGATGACGAAATCCCCCATGGTGTTGCCGTTTCGGTAGAAGATTTTAAAGAAAAGAAGGGACTTCTGTCTGTTCGTGCCGAAATCTATTGCGAGCGTGATTCACACAAGCGAATTATCATCGGCAAAAACGGCGCAATGCTCAAAAAAATCGGCACCTATGCCCGCGAGGATGCAGAAGCCTTGTTCGAAACCAAGGTGTTCTTGGACCTTTGGGTTAAGGTAAAAGAAAATTGGCGCGACAGACCCTCGTTACTGTCCGATTTCGGCTTTAAGGATGAGCTTGAATAATGCGTCATAAGCTAAAAGCCATCGTCCTGCGGGAAAACGTAAAGGGCGAAACAAGCAAGCTTTTAACGGTATTAACCGATAAAATGGGGGTGCTTACGGTAAACGCCAAGGGTGTGCGTAAGCTATCCTCTCCATACCTAAAATCCGCACAGCTTTTTGCCTTTTCGGATATGCTTCTTTACGAAAAAAACGGGTTTTACACCCTAACCGAGGCGGCTTTAATAACCGATTTTTATCCGCTGTCAAAAAACGTAACAAGCTATTCGCTTGCGTGCTATCTATGCGATGCGGCATCCGCATTCGCCATGCCCGGCGAGGATTCATCCGATATTTTGCGCCTGCTGTTAAATTCGCTTTATGCCCTCGAAAAGGAAATAGCAAATCCAAATATAATCAAAGCCGCCTTCGAGCTTCGCTTATGCAGTGAATGCGGCTTTTATCCCGATATAGACGGATGTATAGATTGCCAATCTAATTTAACCGAATGCGAATTTTTATTCGATTATACCGATGGCGTTTCCTTTTGCAAAAGCTGCGCTTCCAAGAATAATAACAATATGGTAATAAACCCCAATATTGCAAAATCGGTTAAGCATATCACCGAAAGCGAGCTTTCAAAATTCATTTCCTTCCGCATAGGCGAAGAAGACGAAAGACTGCTTTCCGACCTTGCCGAAAAATTCTTTTTATCCCACGCCGAGCGCGGATTTAAAACCCTTTCCTTTTATAAACATTGTAAGGAGCT